>NZ_WVTE01000220.1:0-49773 GCF_009939605.1 Rhodococcus sp. YH1
CGGGAGCGGGGACGGAGCGGCACTGCCGGGCTACGACCTGCTCGTGCAGGCCGTCGGTGGGCTCATGAGCATCACCGGACCCGAGGCCGGTACGCCGACGAAGGTGGGTGTCGCGGTCGTCGACGTGACCCGACTGCCCTTCGGGCGGCAGTTGGCGTTCGGCATCCAGCACGTCCTGATCATGTACACCGGATGCATCACCGTCCCACTGGTCTTCGGCGCCGCCGTGGGTCTCGACCGCGAGACCGTCGCGATGCTCATCAACGCCGACCTGCTGATCGCCGGCCTGATCACGATCATCCAGAGCCTCGGCGTCGGCAAACTCGCCGGCGTCCGGCTGCCCATCGTCTGCGGCGCCACCTTCGCCGGGCTGACCCCGATGATCCTCATCGCCGAGGAATACGGCCTGCAGGCGGTGTACGGGTCGATGCTCGTCGGTGGCATCGTCGGTCTGGCCTTGGCGTGGCCGTTCGCGAAGGTGATCAAGTTCTTCCCACCGCTCGTGACCGGCGCCGTGCTCACCGTCGTCGGCATCTCCCTCATCGGTGTCGCCGGTGGGCTCATCGTCGGCACCGACCCTACCGCGCCCACGTTCGCCGATCCCGCGAACATCGCTCTCGCCGTGGCGGTCATGGCCGTCGCCATCGGATTCATCTGCCTCGGCCGCGGGATCTGGACGCAGCTCGGCGTGCTGATCGCCCTGCTCGTGGGCACCGTCGCCGCGCTGCCGATGGGCCTGATCGACCTCGGCGGTGTCTCCGGTTCCGCGTGGCTCGGTGTGCCCACTCCCTTCCACTTCGGTGGGCCCGAATTCCCGATCACCGCCGTCGTCGCCATGAGCATCGTGATGGCCGTCGTGTTCGCCGAGTCGACGGCGAGCATGCTCGCCGTCAGCGAGATCACCGGCAAGCCCGTCACCAAATCCGACATCGCCCGCGGCCTCGCCGGCGACGGCCTGTCCGGCATCTTCGGCGGCATCTTCAACGCGTTCGTCGACACGGTGTTCACGCAGAATGTCGGTGCCGTCGCCACCACCCGCGTCTACAGCCGCTACGTCACCGCCACCAGCGGCGTCATCCTCGTCGTGCTGGGTGCGCTGCCCAAGGTCGGCTCGGTCGTCGCCGCACTGCCCAAGCCCGTCGTCGGCGGGGTGGGCCTGATCCTGTTCGCCACCGTCGCCGTCGTCGGCATCAACACCCTGCGCAAGGTGGACCTCTCCGACCGGATCAACACCACCATCGCCGCGGTCGCCGTGGGCATCGGCCTCGTCCCCGAACTCGCGGAAGGCATGTTCGACAAGTTCCCGTCCGCCGCGCAGATCCTGCTCGGCAGTGGCATCACCCTCGCGGCGATCACCGCGTTCTCGCTCAACCTGCTGTTCAACCACACCAGGCTCGGCGCCGCGGCCCGGCGATCCGCCGATGGCACCCCCGGAACCGAAAGCGACCAGATCACAGGAGAATCCGTTGTCCCTGCCCACGCGTGAGCCCTTCGAGGTCCCGACGATCGACATCGGTCCGTATGTGACCGGCGGCGGGGACTCCGACCGACTCCGGATCGCCGAACAGATGGACGAGGCCTGCAGCCGCGTCGGATTCGTGCAGATCCTCGGTCACGGCATCCCCGGGACGATCCTCGACGACTTCACCACCGCCCTCGACGATTTCTTCGCCCTCCCGCTCGAGACGAAGAACCGCTACCGCGTCGCCGGCGCCAACCGCGGCTACAGTCCGCCGAAGAGCGAGTCGCTGAGCCTGAGCCTCGGGGTGGAATCCGCCGGGCGGATGAACGACTTCTTCGAGGCGTTCAACATCGGCACCGAGGCACGCTCGTTCCCCGAAGTGTCGCTGCCGGAGGAGGACTACGGTCTCAACGTGTGGCCGGACGTGCCCGGATTCCGGGCGGCGGTGCAGAATTACCGGGCGCACGCCGCGCGGGTGGCCCGCACCCTCACCCGCATCTTCGCCGACGCGCTGGGCCGGGAGCCGGACTTCTTCGACGCGCTCACCGACCACTCCATCGACGTGCTGCGGATGAACAACTACGCCCTGCCCGAAGGCACCGTCCGGCTCGACGGCGAACTCACCGGCATGGGAGAGCACACCGACTTCGGTCTGGTGACCGTGCTGTGGGCCGACCGCGTCGCCGGACTACAGGTGCTCGGCGGTGACGGCGTCTGGCACGACGTCGCCCCGATCGAGGGCGGCCTGCTCGTCAACCTCGGAGATCTGACGGCGCGGCTGACGGGCGACCGCTGGATGTCGACACTGCACCGCGTCAAGCCGCCGATCGTCGACGGCACCATCGTGCGCCGCCGCTCGGCCGCGTTCTTCCACGACGGCAACGTCGACGCGGTGATCGCCACGCTCCCCGAGTTCGCCGGCGACGAGTGCTACGAGCCCATCACCGTGCGCGAGCACATCAGAGCCAAGCTGGCCGGGTCGCGGCAGGGCCGGGCCAACACCGCCGCCGTCCGTGAGGCGGCCCGCGTGCTCGCCGCCGCGGGGCGGGACCTGCCGTGACACACGTCGTGCTGGTGCACGGGGCCTGGGCAGGGGCCTGGGTGTGGGACACCGTGCTGGGTCCGCTGCGCGCCGCGGGGTTCACTCCGCACGCGCTGGATCTGCCGGGCGCCGGCACGTGGGGCGCGACCGACGTCACCCTCGACGACGTCGCCGGCCACGTCGCCGCGCACGTCACCACGCTCGACGGCCCGGTGTTCCTCGTCGGGCACTCGGGCGGCGGCATCGTCGTCACCCAGGTGGCGGAGCAGCTCCCCGACCGTATCGCCGGGGTGGTGTACGTCGCGGGCATGATGCTGCCGTCGGGCACCGGGTTCGGGCAGCTGTGCGACGCCCTCGGTCTCGCACCACCGGTCGGGATCTCGCGGTGGCTGCGGCCCACGGCCGACGGACGGGGCACCGTGGTGCCCCCGGAAGCGGGGGCGGCGGTGTTCTTCCACGAAGCCGCCCCGGCCGACGCCGTCGCCGCCGCGCGCCGGCTCGTCCCGCAGCTCGAGACGGCCCGCCTCATGGCGCCGGCCTGGACACCGGAGCGGTTCGGGACCGTGCCCCGGCTGTACGTCGAGGCCACCCTCGACCGCACCGTCCCGCTGGTCGCCCAGCGCGAGATGCAGCGGCTCGTGCCCGGGGCCCGGGTGATCACGCTGGACACCGATCACGCGCCGCAGCTGTCGGCCCGCGACGAGCTGGTGGACGGCATTCGGCAATGGTGCCTTTCCGGACTTCCGGAGCTCCGAAAGGACGCCACGGCAGCGGCGCTGCCATAGGCTCGCAGCATGACGGCATCGGCGGCGATCGGCTCACCGGAGGAGCTGGCGCGGGCGCTGGACACGACGGGCTATCTCGCCGACGACGGCCTCGCAACGGTCGCCTTCCTGGCGCTGCGCATGGGCCGCCCGCTGTTCTGCGAGGGGGAACCCGGCACCGGCAAGACATCGCTGGCCATTGCCCTCGCCGACGCGCTGGCCCTGCCGCTGATCCGGTTGCAGTGCCACGAGGGCATCGATGCGTCCCAGGCCCTCTACGACTGGGACTTCCCCCGGCAGTTGCTGCACCTGCGCACCCTCGAGGCCGCGAGCGGCGGCCACCTGGAGGCCGAGGAGGCGGAACGCTCGCTGTACACCGAGCGGTTCCTGCTGGCGCGGCCCCTGCTGCAGGCGCTCACCGACGCGCCGTGCGTGCTGCTCGTCGACGAGATCGACCGGGCCGACGACGAGTTCGAGGCGTTCCTGCTGCAGGTGCTGGACGAGAACGCCGTCACCATCCCCGAGCTCGGGCAGGTGCGGGCGCAGACGCCGCCGCTGGTGGTGCTCACCTCCAACCGCACCCGCGAGGTGCACGACGCCCTCAAACGCCGCTGCCTGTACCACTGGCTCGAACATCCCGACCTCGCGCGGGAGGTGGAGATCCTGCGCCGCCGCATCCCGGGCATCGCCGAACACCTCGCGGAGCAGGTCGCCCACGCGGTGCAGACCATGCGCGGGATGGATCTGCTCAAGCCGCCCGGCGTCGCCGAGTCGCTGGACTGGGCCCGAGCGCTGCGCGAACTCGACCGCGACATGCTCGACGCGACGACCGCGGCCGCGACGCTGGGCGCCGTCCTCAAGTACCGGGAGGACCTCGACCGGGTGGTCCGCACCGGGCTCGACCGGCTCCTGACGGGGTGAGGCCCGCGATGACGACGGCCGCGGACGTCGGAGGTCCCCTCGTCGGGATCGCCGGGTTCACCCGCGCCCTCGCCGCGGCCGGCCTGCCCGTCGCCTCGGACGCCGCCGAGGCCTACGTGCGCGCCCTGCGCGAGATCGACCTCGGCGACCGCCGGCAGGTGTACTGGACCGGACGTGCCACCCTGTGCCACGACCCCGACGACATCCCCCGCTACGACCTCGCGTTCGAAAGCTGGTTCGGGGGAACGGCACCCGGCGTGACGTCGCCGCAGACCCGCACCCCGCGTCGGGCCCGCATCGCCGGACTCACATCCGCGGGGGGTGACGAGACCGCCGGGGAGGGTCCGGAACTGCGGGTCGCCGCGGACGACGCCGACGTGCTCCGCCGGCGCGACATCGCGGAACTGTCCGACGCCGAGCGGGCGCACCTCGCCGAGCTGATCGCCACGCTGCATCCGCGACCGCCCACCCGCCCGGCGATGCGGCTGCGCCCGTCGCGCCGGGGCCGCATCGACCCGCGCCGCACGGTGCGCCGGATGCTCGCGGCCGGGGGCGAGCCCGTCCGGCCCAGCCGGCACGGCAAGGCGACCCGTGCGCGCCGGGTGGTACTGCTGCTCGACGTCTCCGGATCGATGAGCCCCTACGCGGACGCACTGCTGCGGTTCGCGCACGTGGTGACCCGCGCCGATCCCGCCCACACCGAGGTGTTCTCCCTCGGCACACGCCTGACGCGGCTGTCGCGCGCGCTGCGGGCCCGCGACCCGGAACTCGCCCTCGCCGCGGCGGGCCGGGCAGTCCCCGACTGGGCGGGCGGCACCCGGCTCGGCGAGACCCTGCGGGCGTTCCTGGACCGGTGGGGCCGTCGTGGGCTCGCGCGCGGTGCCGTCGTGGTGATCTTCTCGGACGGCTGGGAACGCGGCGATCCCGGCCTGCTCGCCGAGCAGCTCGCCCAGCTGCGCCGCCTCGCCCGCGCCGTGCTGTGGGTCAACCCGCACGCCGGGGCGGCCGGGTACGAGCCGGTGCAGTCCGGCATCGCGGCCGCCCTGCCGCATCTCGACCGTCTGCTCGCCGGGCACAGCCTCGCGACGCTGCAGGAACTGCTGGAGGAGGTCCACCGTGCGTGAGGTTCTCGACGAACTCGACCGTCGCTACCGGGCCGGCGACACCGTCGCCTTGGGAACCGTGGTCTCGACGTTCCGTTCCGCGCCGCGCGCACCGGGCGCGGCGATGCTCGTCGCCGGCGACGGCACCGTGACCGGCAGCGTCTCCGGCGGTTGCGTGGAGGGCGCCGTGTACGAGCTCGCCCAGCAGGTGATCGAGGACGGTGTGCCCGTGTTGCAGCGGTACGGCGTGTCCGACGACGACGCCTTCGCCGTCGGGCTCACCTGCGGCGGCATCATCGACGTGTTCGTCGAACGGGTGGACGTCGCCGGATTCCCCGAGCTGGGCGAGGTCGTCGCGTCGGTGCGGGCCGGGGAACCCGTCGCGGTCGCCACCGTCACCGAGCATCCCGATCCGGCGTGGGTTGGTCGGCGCATGGCGGTGTGGCCGAATCGCGCGCACGGGGCGCTGGGGTCGGCGCGGGCGGACGACGCCGTCGCCGACGACACGCGGGGTCTGCTCGCCGCGGGCCGGACCGCGACGCTGCACTACGGGCCGGACGGGCAGCGCCGCGGCGAGGGCATGTCGGTGTTCGTCCACTCGTTCCAGCCGCCGCCGCGGTTGCTGGTGTTCGGCGCCATCGACTTCGCGGCCGCCATGGCACAGCTCGGCGCGTTCCTCGGCTACCGCGTGACGGTGTGCGACGCGCGGGGCGTGTTCACCACCGCCGCCCGGTTCCCGGCCGCCGACGAGGTGGTCGTGGACTGGCCGCACCGCTACCTCGCCGCCGAGGCGGCCGCGGGGCGCGTCGACTCGCGCACGGTCGTCACGGTGCTCACCCACGACCCGAAGTTCGACGTGCCGCTGCTCGAGGTGGCATTGCGGCTCGACCTGGCGTACGTCGGTGCCATGGGGTCGCGGCGGACGCACGAGGACCGGTTGGCGCGCCTGCGCGAAGCGGGGATGACGGAGGACGAGCTGGCGCGGCTGTGCTCCCCGATCGGCCTGGATCTGGGGGCGCGCACTCCGGAGGAGACCGCGGTGTCGATCGCGGCGGAGATCATCGCGCTGAAATGGGGTGGCCGGGGTGAGCACCTCGCCCGCACCGAGGGCCCGATCCACGCCCACGAGGACAGCGCGGTTCCCGGGCAGTAGGAGCTGCCCGGGGCGGCCGCACTCAGCCCTCGGCGACGACCCGGAACTTCTCGAGCGAGGTGTCGGTCGCGTCGGGAATCACCATCCCGGCGTTCACGCCGCTGCGCAGGTAGTCGACGACGGCGTCGTCGAGCCGCTCACCCGGCACGACGGCGGGAATGCCCGGCGGATAGGGGGTGATCTGCTCGGCCGCGATGCGCCCGGCGGCCCGGCCCGCGCCGACCATCTCGGCCCTGCCGAAGAACGCGTCGCGCGGCGACATCACCGAGTCGAGCTGCAGCTCGCCGGGGCTCGGCAGATACATCTTCGGCGGCGGATCGAACGACTCCGCGGCCTGCGACAGCGACTCGAGCGCCGCGACGAGCCGGTCCGTGGTGCCCTCGTCGTCCGCCATGGAGAGGGTGGCCAGGATGCGCCGGTGATCGGTCATGCCGAGGTCGAGCCGGCAGTGCTCGCGCAGCCAGTCGCTGCACTGATAGCCGGAGACGCCGAGTTCGCTCACGTCCAGGAGGATCTGCAGCCGATCGAGATCGTGCGAGGCCTCCTCGCCGAGCAACCGGTCCTCGAGGACGGTCGGCCCGTCGATCGCGGCGATCCGGTCGCGGGTACGCCGAGCCAGCTGCAGTGCGTCACCGAGCAACTCGGCGCCGTGCTCGACCATCTGCCGGCGCCACCCGTCGATGGCCGAGTAGATCATCACGTTCGGGCTCGTGGTCATCAGCAGGTCGGCACAGGCCGACAGGTGCGCCCCGTCCACCAGGTCGCCTTGTAGGTGGTACACCGATCCTTGCTCGAATCCGGCACCCATCTTGTGGACGCTGACCACGCAGATGTCGGCGCCGGCGTCCATGGCCCAGGTGGGCAGGTCGTCGTGGAACGGCAGGTGCGCGCCCCACGCCTCGTCGACGATGAGGGGCTTGCCCCGCTCGTGGCAGACCTTCGCGATGCCCTCGAGGTCCGCGCACGTGCCGTAGGGGCTCGGGCTGACGATCAGCGCGCCGGCCGCATCCGGGTACTTCTCCCACGTCGCGCGCACCTGGTCCGGCGACGGCGGATGGGAGAAGTGCATCTCCTCGTCCCATCGGGGGGTGATCCAGCGGGGCGTGACGCCGCTGAAGATCAGCCCGGCGACGATCGACTTGTGCGAGTCCCGGCCGACGAGCAGTCCCCCCGGATCGTTGCCCGCCACCGCCATCATCGCGGCCTTCACCGACAGGGAGCTGCCGCAGGTGGAGAAGAACGCCTGCTCCGCTCCGACCGCCTCGGCCATGAGCTGCTCGGCCCGCGACAGGTAGCCGTTGCCCGACTTCCGGTCGTCGAGGCCGCCCGAGGCGAGCACGTCCGAGCGGAACGTGTCGAGCCCGAGGACCTTCTTCACCCGCGGGTCGGCACCGCGTCCTTGGCGGTGGCCGGGCGGGGAGAAGCCGTAACGGTCGAGCCGGTGGTACTGATCCAGTGCATCCAGCAGGGGAGTTTCGGACTGATCCATGCCCGGGGGGTACCCCGCACGCGGACCGAAAATGCCCTGCCGCGGGTCGGCTTCGCGAGTCGGATCCCCCGTCCCGCCGCCACCCACGCGGGAACGAGGTTGTTCCGCCACCGATTCGGCGAATCGGCGTATTCGGTGGTCATCGTTGGAGCACAGTGTCAGTGAACACTTCTCGACGATCTTGGATCCCGGATGTTCCCGGCATTGGAGGCCCGATGCGCATCACTGTCACCGTCGACGGGACGACCTACACGGACGAGGTGGAACCGAGGCTGCTGCTCGTGCACTATCTGCGCGACCGGCTCGGCAAGGTCGGCACCGTGGTGGGCTGCGACACCAGCAACTGCGGTGCCTGCACCGTGCACCTCGACGGCCGCAGCGTCAAATCCTGCTCGGTGCTCGCCGTGCAGGCCGACGGTGCGGAGGTCACGACCGTCGAAGGCCTGTCCCGCGACGGCGTGCTGCACCCCGTCCAGCAGGCATTCCACGACAACCACGCACTGCAGTGCGGCTACTGCACGCCCGGCATGATCATGTCGACGATCGACCTGCTCGAGGAGAACCCCGATCCCGACGAGCACGAGGTGCGGCTGGGTCTCGAGGGCAACCTGTGCCGCTGCACCGGCTATCAGAACATCGTGCGGGCGGCGCTGGACGCGGCGCAGAAGGCCCGGGCCGCCGAACTGCAGACGGACAACACGACGGCAGGAGGCGGGCGATGACCAGCACCGTCGAACCCGAGATCGGCCAGTCGCGGCGGCGCAAGGAGGACGAGCACCTCGTCACCGGGCGCACCCGCTGGACCGACAACCTCGTCCTCCCCGGGATGCTGCACATGGCGATCCTGCGCAGCCCGTTCGCCCACGCCCGCATCACCTCGATCGACACGTCGGAAGCACGGCAGAGACCCGGCGTGGTGGCGGTGCTCACCGGCGCGGACGCCTCGCCGGAGCAGGGCAGCCTGCCGTGCGCGTGGGTGATCACCCCCGATATGAAGATCCCGCCCGCGCCGTCCCTGGCCGTCGACACGGTCAACTTCGCCGGGGAGGCCGTCGCCCTCGTCGTCGCGCGCAGCGCCTACGAGGCCCACGACGCCCTCGAGGCGATCGACGTGGACTACGATGAGCTGCCCGTGGTCCTCGACCTGGCGACCGCCGCCCGCGACGGCGCCGACCTCGTGCACCCGGACCTCGGCACCAACGTCAGCGCCACCTGGACGTTCGACTCCGCCGAGGCCGGCACCGGCGGCGACGTCGAGCAGGCCATCCGCGACGCCGAGGTCGTCGTCGAGCGCACGTTCCGGCAGCAGCGGCTCATCCCGGCGTTCATGGAACCGCGCTCCGTCGTCGTCGACCCGACCGGGCCGCAGATCACCGTGTGGTCGGCCACGCAGATCCCGCACATCCTCAAGATCATGCTGGCGATGACGCTGGGCGTCCCCGAGCACAAGCTGCGGGTGATCGCACCGGACGTCGGCGGTGGTTTCGGCGGCAAGCTGCAGGTGACCCCGGAGGAACTGCTCGCACTGCTCGTCGCGCGCCGGCTCGGGAAACCGGTCAAGTACACCGAGACCCGCAGCGAGTCGATGGTCGCGGCGCATCACGGCCGCGACCAGATCCAGAAGCTCACCCTCGCCGCGCGCCGCGACGGCACCGTCGTCGGCCTGAAGGTCGAGCTGCTCGCCGACATGGGCGCCTACCTGAGGCTCGTCACCCCGGGCGTACCGATCCTGGGCGCGTTCATGTTCAACGGCATCTACAAGTTCGGCGCCTACCACTTCTCGTGCACCAACGTGTTCACCAACAAGGTGCCCACCGACGCCTACCGCGGGGCGGGCCGGCCGGAGGCGACGTTCGGGATCGAACGGATCATGGACGAGCTCGCCGCCGAGCTGTCGATGGATCCGCTCGAGCTGCGCGCCAAGAACTGGATCCGGCACGAGGAGTTCCCGTTCGACACCGTCGCGGGCCTGACGTACGACTCGGGCAACTACGAGGCGGCCACCGCGAAGGCCCGCGATCTGTTCCGGTACGACGAGTTGCGCCGCGAGCAGGAGGAACGCCGCCGCCGGCAGGACCCGGTCCAGCTCGGCATCGGGGTGTCGACCTTCACCGAGATGTGCGGCCTGGCGCCGTCGCGGGTACTCGGCTCGCTCAACTACGGGGCGGGCGGCTGGGAGCACGCCGCGATCCGCATGCTGCCCACCGGCCGGGTGGAGGTGGTCACCGGTTCGTCGTCGCACGGGCAGGGCCACGAGACGGCGTGGAGCCAGATCGTCGCCGACCGGCTCGGAGTGCCGTTCGAGGACATCGAGGTGCTGCACGGCGACACGCAGACCTCGCCGAAGGGGTTGGACACCTATGGATCCCGGTCCCTCGCCGTCGGCGGTATGGCCGTGGTCAAGGCCGCGGAGAAGGTGATCGCGAAGGCCCGCCCGATCGCGGCGCACATGATGGAGTGCTCGGAGGACGACCTCGAGTTCGCCGAGGGCCGGTTCCGGGTCCGGGGTACCGAGAAGGCCGTGGGCATGAGCGACATCGCGCTCGCGGTGTTCACCGCGGCCGACCTGCCCGAAGGCATCGAGCCGAACCTGGATTCCGAGGCCACCTACGACCCGGACAACTTTTCGTTCCCGCACGGCACGCACCTGTGCGCCGCCGAGGTGGACACCGAGACCGGGCAGGTGCGCATCCGCTCGTACGTGTGCGTCGACGACGTCGGGCACGTCGTGAACCCGCTCATCGTGGAGGGGCAGGTGCACGGCGGCCTCGCCCAGGGCATCGCGCAGGCCCTGTACGAGGAGGCCGTCCACGACGAGTCCGGCACCCTGCTCAGCGGTTCGTTCGCCGAGTACCTGCTGCCGTCGGCCGCGGACCTGCCGACGTTCACCACCGACCGCACCGAGACCCCCGCCACCGGAAACCCGCTGGGCGTCAAGGGGGTCGGCGAGTCCGGCACGATCGCCTCCACGCCGGCGGTGGTCAACGCCGTCCTCGACGCCGTGCGCCACCTCGGCGTGCGGGACATCGAGATGCCGTGCACCCCGATGCGGGTGTGGCACGCCGTCGAATCAGCTCGGCAATCGGCTCAGGGAGGCGCCCGATGATTCCGTCGACGTTCGACTACGTCGCGCCCACCACCATCGACGAGGCCGTCGCCGCGCTGGCCGCGGCCGGGGAGGACGCCAAGATCATCGCCGGCGGGCAGAGCCTGATGCCGGTGCTGCGGCTGCGGTTGGCCGCCCCCACCACGCTCGTCGACCTCGGGCGCGTCCCCGACCTGCGGGGGGTGCGCGAGGACGGCGGCGACCTCGTGATCGGCGCGATGACCACCCACCACGACGTGATCCACGATCCGCTCGTGCGTGAACACGCGCGGCTGCTCGCCGAAGCCACGAGCACGGTGGCCGACCCGCAGATCCGGCACCGCGGCACCCTCGGCGGGGCCCTGGCCCACGCCGATCCGGCCGGGGATCTCGGCGCGCCGGTGCTCGCCCTCGAGGCCACCCTCGTCGCGGCCGGACCGTCGGGGCGGCGCAGCATCCCCGTCGCGGAGTTCTTCGACGACTACTTCACCACCACCCTGCAGCCCGAGGAGATCCTCGTCGAGGTGCGGATCCCCAAGCTCACGGGATGGGCGGCGCGGTACGAGAAGTTCAACCGGGTGGCCCACGCCTGGTCGATCGTCGCGGTCGCCGCCACCGTGCAGACGGACGGCGGCACGATCCGTCAGGCCCGGGTGGCGCTGACGAACATGGCGGCCGTGCCCGTGCGGGCGCACGCCGTCGAGCAGGCCCTCGTCGGGCAGCCCGCGACGGCGGACACCGTCCGCGCCGCCGCCGAGCAGGCCACCGAGGGCACCTCACCCATGAGCGACGGCAACGCCGACGCCGACTACCGCCGCCAGCTCGCGCGGGTGCTCACGCGCCGTGCCGTGGCGACGGCAGCGGACGTCGCCTGAGCACACACTGGAGACGAACCATGCAACTCGAACACCACATGTCCGTGCCGGCACCCATCGACGAGGTGTGGACGGCACTGCTCGACCCCGAGAAGGTGGCACCCTGCATGCCCGGCGCCACCCTCACCGGCGTCGACGGCAACACCTTCACCGGCACGGTGAAGATCAAGATGGGACCGGTACAGCTGCTGTACAAGGGCACCGGGGAGTTCGTCGAGACCGACGAGCAGGCCCGCCGCGCGGTCATGGAGGCCGCCGCGAAGGACTCGCGCGGCAACGGCACCGTGAACGCGACGTTCACGATCACCCTCGTCGGCGACGGCGACCGCACCGAGGGCACCGTCGTGACCGACCTGTCCATCACCGGCAAGCCCGCCCAGTTCGGGCGGGGCATGATCTCCGACGTCGGCGGCAAGATCATCGAGCAGTTCACGGCGTGCCTGGCGGACAAGCTCGGTGGCCCGCCCGCCCCGGTGCCGACGCCGGAGGCCGCCGCGCCCCCACCCCCGGCGGGCGGGGCCCCGGAGGTGACCCCGGCCGTGCCGGTGACGGCGGCACCACAGCCCACCGAGGCCGCGCCGCTGGACCTGATGCAGTACGCCCGCGGGTCCGTGCTCAAGCGCGTCGGCCCGGCAGTGGCCGTGTCGGCGCTGGTGGCCCTGATCGTCTACCTGCTGCTGCGGCGCCGCCACCCCTGAGACCGCCTGTTCGCCCCTCCCCTCCTCGAGCGAATGTATCGTTCCGTCGGCCTGATCGAGTGAGCGATACATTCGCTCGGCACGGGCGGGCCGACGGAACCGGCCCCGATCACTGCAGCAGCCGCCAGATCCGGTCGCGGGAGAGCGGCAGCTCGTGCGGCCGGACCCCGATCGCGCGGCGCACCGCGTTCGCCAGCGCGGGCGCCACCGGGTTGAAGGGCGCCTCGCTCATCGACTTCGCGCCCATCGGGCCGAGCGCGTCGTAGGTGTCGGCGAAATACACCTCGGTGCGGGGCAGGTCGGCGTACTGCGGAATGTGGTAGTTCCGCAGCGCATCGGTGACGACGCGGCCGGTGTCGTCGGTGACGAGTTCCTCGTACAGCGCGACCCCGATCGCCTGGGCGGCGCCGCCCTCCACCTGGCCGCGGCACTGCTCGGGGTTGACCACGACGCCGGCGTCGGCGGCCTGCACCGACTGCAGGATCCGCAGCTCGCCGGTGCGCACGTCGACGGCGACGCGGAAGGCCTGCACGTTGAACGACAACGAGCGGGGCAGGCCGCCGTGGCTGCCCTCGGCCCGCAGCGTGCCGCCGGCCGCGTCGAGCAGTTCGCCGGGGCTGACGAGGCGGCCGCCCGCACGCACCCCGTCCGCCTCGGGCACCGCGTCGTCGGGGTCGGTGCCGGTGATCTGTCCGGCGAGTTTGACCATCCGCCGGCGCAGTTCCCGCGCGGCGGCGAGCAGGGCCTTGGCGGCGACGACCGTCCCCGACGATCCGTACGCACCGGTGTCGTGGGTGGTGACGTCGGTGTCGGACTGGCGGATCCGGATGCGGTCGGGGTGGGTGGCCAGCTCGGTGGCGGCGACCTGGGTGTGCACGGTGGTGGTGCCGTTGCCGAACTCGGCGGTGCCGACCCGCGCGAGATAGGTGCCGTCGCGCAGCAGTTCGACGGACGTGTCGGCGACGTGCCCGCCCGGCGGGTTCGACGCGATCATCGCCAGGGCCATGCCCTCACCGACGCGCCACTGCGGCCCGGCCGGTTCCCCGGCACCGCCTCGGCGCATCGCGTCCTGCACCAGGTCCAGGCACTGGTCCAGCCCGTAGCTGCCGAAGATCAGATCGCCGCCCTCCGGGTGCGCGCCCACCAGGTCGTCGCCGGGCACGACGACGTTGCGCCGCCGCAACTCGTACGGGTCCATGCCGAGTTCGACGGCGAGCTCGTCCATCGCCGACTCGATTGCGAAGACGATCTGCCCCAGCCCGTAACCGCGGAACGCGCCGGAGGGACGGTTGTTGGTGTACACGGCCTGGGCGTCGACCCGCTTGTTCGGGCACCGGTACACCTCGACAGATTCGCCGCATCCGTGGAACATCACTCCCGCCGAATGGTTTCCGTAGGCGCCCGCGTCGGAGAGCACATCGATCGCCAGGGCGGTGAGGACGCCGTCGGCGCCGGCCGCGACCGTAACGTCCACGCGCATCGGATGCCGGCACGGCGCGACGGTGAGCTGATCGGTGCGGGTGAACTCCCACTGCACCGGGCGTCCGGTGCGCAGGACGGCCGCCGCGACGACGTCCTCGGCGAGCATCTCCTGTTTGGCGCCGAAGCCGCCGCCGACGCGCGCGGCGAACACCCGTACCCGATCGCGGTCGAGACCGAAGATGTGGCACAGCTCGTCGCGGACGAGGAACGGCACCTGCGTGGAACTGCGGATCACCAGGCGGCCCCCGGTCGCGAGATCACCGCTGCCGTCGATCCACCCGATGGCGCCGTGGGTCTCGAGGTGGGTGTGCTGCACGCGCTGCGTCTGCCATCGGCCGCGCACGACGGCGGCGGCCGCGGCAACGCCGGCGTCGACGTCACCGACCTCGCCGTGCAGTTCGGCGACGAGGTTGCGCGACGGATCGGCGATGCGGTTCTCGGGTCCCTTGTCCGCGTGCAGCAGCGGAGCGCCGGGCCGGCGCGCCTCGTCCGGGTCCAGGACGTACGGCAGCACCTCGTATTCGACGGCGAGCAGGCGACATCCCTCCTGCGCGAGCGCCGGGGTCTCGGCGACGACGGCCGCGACCCGCTGCCCGTAGTGGCGCAGGATCCGGTCGAACAGCACGGTGTCGTCGGGGTCGTCGTCCCGGTGTTCGTGGCGGGCCGTGGAGTACGCGACGGCCGGGGCGTCGCGGTGACAGAGCACCGCGTGCACGCCGGGCAGTGCCTCGGCGGCGGTGGTGTCGATCGAGACGATCCGTGCGTGGGCGTGCGGGCTGCCGAGCACGGCGACGTGCAGCGCACCGGCGACGGTGGTGTCGAAGGTGTAGGGCTCGGCGCCGGTCACCACCCGCGCGGCGGCCGGGGCACGCAGGGACCGCCCGCAGGAGGGCCCGGGCGCAGGCGCCTCCACGTTGGTGACGCCGCGCAGCGCGTCGTCGACGGACCGGTAGCCGGTGCACCGGCACAGGTTCCCCTTGAGCCGGTTCGGCAGGTCCGTCAGATCGTCGTCGGTCAGGGTGGCGGCGGTGACGATCATTCCGGCCGTGCAGAATCCGCACTGGAACCCGGCGGCGTCGACGAACCGCTGCTGCAGCGGATGCAGATCGTCACCGGTGCCGAGGCCGGCGACGGTAGTCACGGAGTGGCCCTCGGCACGCACGGCGGGAAAGACGCACGAGTGCACCGCCTCTCCGTCGACGAGGACCGAGCAGGCGCCGCAGTCGCCGGCGTCGCAGCCCTTCTTGACCTCGAAGTGGGCGTGCTCGCGCAGCAGCGTGCGCAGGCACTGTCCCGGCCGGGGGTCGGCGTCGAGTTCGCGGCCGTTGACGGTGAACCTCACGACAGTTCCTCCCGGATCTCGTCGGCCAGGACGGCGGTGACGGCGCGGCGCCAGTCGGCGGCGCCGTGTGCGTCGGTGAAGTACGCGTCGGCCGGCACACCGGTACGCAGCGCGTCGGCGAGTTCGCCGGGCGTGGGTGGCTCGGGGAATCGGAACACGTAGGGCCGCACGGTCGCGGCGGTCACCGACAGCGTGAAGGCGCCGTCGGGGCCGACGCGGCCGATCACCACCGCGCCGGAGCGGCCGAGTGGGGCGAGCGCGATCTTGCGGAACGCGGTGCGCGACGCCAGCGCGGCTGCGGGGACGTGCACGCTGCGCAGCACCTCGCCCGGCCCGAGCAGATTCGTGCCGTTTCCGGTAACGAACTGCTGCACCGGAATCCGGCGCTCCGCGCCGTCCGGCGCCCAGATCAGGGCGGTGGCGTCGAGCGCCGTCGACAGCGAGATCATCGCCCCCGCCGGGAACGCGAGGCAGACATTGCCGCCGACGGTGGCGCGCTTCCAGATCTTCCACGAGGCGAGCAGTGCCGCCGCGCACTGATGGAACAACGCTGCGCTCGGCCATGTTTCGGTGCCCGACAGCGCGGCGAGGCGTTCCACGGTGCAGGTGGCCGCGATCTCGAGACCGGCGTCGGTGACGGTCAGCGCGGGCCAGCGCAGCCCGGACAGGTCCAGCAGCCGGCGCAGGTGCGGCTGCGGCTCGGAGAACAGCCACGTCCCGCCGCCGACGAACGCCGTAGCAGCATCGGCGACGAGATCCTCTCGGGTACGGGCTATGTCGTATGCGGTCACGGTGTGCAGGTCCATGCGCTCACCCCGCCTTCGCCACCAGGGCGTCGTGCGCGGCGGCAACCTCCGCGGCCACCGACGTCTCGTCGACGGTGCGCACCTCGTCGCGGCGCACCACCTCGCGACCGTCGATCAGCAGCAGCTCGAGCGGCGGCGGGGAGCCGAGCACGAGCGCGGCGACGGGATCGGTGATGCCCGCATGGGCGAGCGTGTCGATCCGCCACAGCGCGAGGTCGGCGAGCTTGCCGACCTCCAGGGAGCCGATCTCGTTCTCCCGGCCGAGGACCCGCGCCCCGCCGACGGTCGCCAGTTCCAGGCTCTGCCGGACCGTCATCGCGCGCGGCCCGCTGCGGGCCCGGGCGAACAGCGCGGCGTGGTGGGCCTCCTCGAGCATGCAGCACGACTCGTTGCTCGCCGCCCCGTCGACCCCGAGACCGAGCGGTACCCCCGCCGCGTACAGGTCGGCGGCGCGGGCGATGCCGGCACCGAGGCGGGCGTTGGACGTCGGGCAGTGCGCCGCGCCCGTGCCCGAGGCGGCGAGCACCCCGATGTCGCGGTCGTCCAGGTGCACGGCATGCGCGTACCAGACGTCGGGGCCCGTCCAGTCGAGCGACTCCATGTACTGCACCGGATTGCAGCCGAACCGCTCCATACAGAAGTCCTGCTCGTCGAGGGTCTCCGCGAGGTGGGTGTGCAGCCGAACCCCCAGATCGCGGGCGAGCACCGCGGACTGCTTCAGCAACTCCGTGCTCACCGAGAACGGCGAGCACGGTGCGAGCGCGATCCGCAGCATGGACCCGAACGACGGATCGTGCCACCTCTCCACGGCCCGTTGGCTCTCGACGAGGATGGTGTCGAGGTCCTCGACGACGTGGTCCGGCGGCAGGCCGCCCGCGCTCGCGCCGAGGTCCATGGATCCGCGGCACGGGTGGAACCGGACGCCGACGTCCGCGGCCGCGGCGATCTCCGCACCGAAGACGTCGCCGCCGTCGCGCGGGACCACGTAGTGGTGGTCGGTGCTGGTGGTGCAGCCGGTGCGGACGAGGTGGGCGAGGGCGCCCTTCGCCGCGACGTGCACGGCGTCGGCGTCGATCCCGCCCCAGACGGGGTACAGCGTCGTCAGCCACTCGAAGAGGGTGTGGTCGACGGCGAGGCCTCGGGTGATCCACTGGTACAGGTGGTGGTGGGTGTTCACCAGGCCGGGCGTCAGCACACAGCCGGTGCCGTCCACGAGGGTGGCGTCGGCGTAGCCGCGCGGCTCGCCGGCGCCCACGGCGACGATCCGGTTGCCCTCGACGACGACGTGCCCGCGCCGGTACTCGGCCCGTCCGGCGTCCATCGTCACCACGTGCGCGCCCTGGATCACGATCGGCCGGGTGGTGTTCGGCTGCATCGGCGTTGCTCCTCACGCTCGTCGCCGCTCCCAGTCAACGCCCCGGAAACCGCAACATCCCGGTCGGCACACACGAAACGGAACCGAAATATCGGCTTCGTATTGTGCGATCGTCCAAACCCGTCACCCGGAGGTGAACGCCGTGCTGCTACAGGATGTCCTCGACGCACCGGAGCTCGGAATCCGCCTGCTGCACGGCGACTCCGATGCGCTCACCCGGCCGGTGCTGCGGGCGTGCACGACCGACATGCCCGATCCCACCCGCTACGTGAGCGCGGGATCGTTGGTGTTCACCGGCCTCGTCTGGCGGCGCACCGCGGCGGACGCGGACCTGTTCGTCACGCTGCTCGCCCGCGCCGGGGTCTCCGCCCTCGCCGCCGGGGAGGCGCTGCACGGGCAGGTGCCGTCCGACGTGGTCGAGGCCTGCGTCCGGCACGGGATACCGCTGCTCTCGGTGCCCGAGGAGGTGCCGTTCAGCCGGGTCATCGAGTACATGACCGGCCGGATGGCCGGGGCGCGGATGGACCGGTTGCAGACCGGCCTGGCCCGGCAGCGACGGCTGCTCACCGCGGTCGCCGACGGGTGCAGCCTCGACGAACTCACGGACCGGACCGCCCGGGAGTTCGGGGTGTCGGCGTGGCTGCTCACCGCCACCGGGATGCCCGTCGCCGGCGCCGATCCCCTGCCCGACGAGGATGTCGACGCCCTCACCAGGACCGCGCTGACCGCCGATCGCCTGCCCGCCGAGGTGGCGGGGGGATACACGGTGCTGCCCGTCGGTTCGGGGCTCGCCGACCGGATCGGCTCGTGGTACCTCGTGGTCCGGCACGCCGGCACCCCGGACGCGGAGTGCCTCGACGCCTTCGGCGAACTCGCCGCGGTGGCGGCCCTCGACCGGGTGCGGCGGGAGGAACGCCGCCGGCTCGGGTGGGAGGCCGCGGACCGGACGCCCCCCGGGGGCGACATCGACTGCGGCAGATCACCGGTCGCCGTGGTGGTCGACCGTGCCCCGGCCGGCACCCCGGAGCAGCGCGCCGCGATGCGGGCCGCCGTGCAGGACGCGTTGTCCGGCGCCGTCACCACCGTCGACGTCGCCGGGCGCGTCGTCGCGCTGGTCGACGGCGACGAGTCCGAGGTGGTTGCCGCGCTGCGGCGGCGCCTGGGGCGCCTCGCTCCCGCGCTGGCCCGGACTCGCCTACTCGTCGGTGTCAGTGCCTGCGGCACAGGCGAATCCGTTGACGGCGCGGTGCGCTCCGCGGCCGCCGCCGTCGCCGCGGCGCGCGGCGACGCGGGGACGGTGTGCGTGCGGGCGGCCGAGCTCGATTCCGCGCTCGGGTTGTTCACCGCCGTTCCCGATCAGTTGCGCCGCGCGTTCGCCGGGCGCATCCTCGGGCCCGTGCTCGAGCACGACCGGCGCACCGACGCCGGGCTGCTCGCCACCCTCGAGGCGTTCCTCGACTGCGACGGCTCCTGGCGCCGCACGGCGGACCGACTGCACGTGCACCTGAACACGGTCCGCTACCGGATCGGCCGCGTCGAGGCACTCACCGGCCGCGACCTCGGACGCATCGGCGACCGGCTCGATGTGTACCTCGCCGTGCGCGCCCTGGCATGAGAGCGGCCCGTCAGACGGCGCCGGTGTAGGCGTCCCAGGCGATCCCGGCGTCGGGGGCGTCCTCGCGCTGCACCGTCGCCTGGATGAGACCGTAGGGCCGGTCGTCGGCGTGGAAGACCTCGTTGTCGTTGGCCACGCCGAACCGCTCGAGGTCGTAGACGAAGTGATGCTTGTTGGGGGCCGACAGCCGGATCTCGGCGACGAACGGGTACTTCTCGAGCACGGCGCGTCCCATCTCGAAAAGAGTCTGCTGCAATGCTTTCGACTGAAGGTTCGCGAACCGCTCGAGCATGGTCGCCTTGATCCCGGCGTAGGTGGCGTCCCAGTCGACGTCGGTCGTGGTGAACCGCCACTTCGCGACGAGGCTCGTCGCCATCACCCGGTCGCGAGTCGGCTCGAGGACCGTGTACGGATCGGTGAGGAACCCGGCGAACTCGGAACCGGTGGACTTGAGTACGACGAGGTCCTTCAGCCCGCCGATCACCCATTCCCGGCGCGCCCGGCCGGAACCCTGGACGGTCACCGCGGCGGTGCGTACCTCGGAGCCCTTCCGGGTCCAGGTGTGGTCGTGCCCCACACCGTCGACGGCGACGCGCTCCCAGGCGTATTCCTCGATCTCGATGCGAGCCGAGTGGACGGGTTCGACGTCGTCGACGAAGTGCCGCGCGAGGGCGAGGGCGTAGGTCTCGACGAACTCGACGCCCTTGGCGTAGGCGTAGATCGTCTGCTTCTGGGTGTCGGTGGGCAGGACGGTGCCCTGGTCGCCCTCGAGGTGCGCGGCGCCGAAGTCGCCGCGCAGGCAGGACGAGACGTTCATGTCGCGGATCTCGTGCCGCGGGGTGTCGCGATGGATCCGCACCACGCGGTTCTCGGCCTTGCCGTACTGGTGCGGTCCGAGGACGATCTTGCCGGTCAGTTCGGTCATGGGGTCAGCTCCCGCGGTAGGTGGAGTAGGCGAACGGGGACAGCAACAGCGGCACGTGGAAGTGATTGCCGGCCACAGAGATCCGGAAGGTGACGACGACCTCCGGATAGAAGGGGACGATGTCGCGCTCGGCGAACCAGTCGCCGGTGCCGAAGGTGAGGGTGTAGGTGCCGGGCGGCAGGGGCTCGTCGGTCAGTGCGCGGATCCGGCCGTCGTCGTCGGTGCGTCCCGTCCCGAGGACGCTGCCGTCCGCGCCGGCCAGGGCGACGTGCACTCCGGCTGCCGGAGTCCCGGTGGTGGCGTCGAGCACGTGCGTACTGAGGGTGCTCATCGCCCGCCCCCACGGGACGCGACGTCGGCCTCGTCGAGCACGAGACGTTCGAGCCGGAGCCGGGTGATGTCGGCCAGGGCGGAGCGCACCTCCGCGACCTCGGTGGCGGGATCGTTGCCGAGGCGGCGGTGGAGGATGTCGAGCAGCTCGGCGGCGGACCGCCCGGCCGCGCGCACGAGGTACACGTGCCCGAACCTGTCCTCGTAGGCACGGTTGCCGACGGCGAGGGCGGCAAGGATCCGGGCGTCGGCGGTGGCGACGGCCGACTGCTCCCGCTGCGACGACGCGCTCTCCGAACGTTCCCCGATGCGCGGATGCCCGGCCAGGGCCTCGGCCCGGCCGTGGTCGTCGAGACCCGCGATCGCGACGGACACGGCGTCGAGCAGGGCCGGACGGTCGCCGTACGGGCGTCCGGCGGCCACCCGGGCGGCCCAGGTCGCGCCGGCGCAGCAGGTCGTCAGCAGCGCGACGGCCTCGGGTTCCGGCAGGGCGTCGAACTCGGCGACGGTGTACGGCACGGGAGCCTCCTTCGTTCCGGTGTCTCCACCCTCGCGCAGGCGGGGCGGCTCCCGGGGTGCCCGCAGCTACAAAGTCGGCCGCGGTCCGGCGGAGGGGTTTGGACGATCATCCAGGGTCGCGGTCCGGGCCGACCGCCACCGATAGACCGCCCGGAATGAAACCGGCGGCGACGGAGGTTGGACCCGGCGTGACGGATTCGACGAAGGCAGAGAACACGACGCAGACTCCCCCGCTCGGCCGCTTCGGCGTCTGGCGGCACGCGACCGGCCTCCCACCGGAGACCGGAGCCGAGATCGAGAAGCTCGGCTACGGCACCATCTGGATCGGCGGTTCGCCGCCCGCCGACCTCGAGGTGGCCGAACGCCTCCTCGACGCCACCGAGAACATCGTCGTGGCCACCGGCATCGTCAACATCTGGACCGCCCCCGCCGACGAGATCGCGGCCTCCTACCACCGGCTCGAGGAACGCCATCCCGGCCGCTTCCTGCTCGGTGTCGGCGTCGGCCACCCCGAGGCGCACGGTGAGACGTACCGCAAGCCCTACGCGGCACTGGTCGAGTACCTGGACGTGCTCGACCGCGAGGGCGTGCCCGAGGCGCGGCGGGTCCTCGCCGCGCTGGGACCGAAGGTGCTGAAGCTGTCCGCGGACCGGGCCGCCGGAGCCCACCCCTACCTCACCACCCCCGAGCACACCCGCGAGGCGCGCACCGTTCTCGGCCCGGGCGCCGTGCTCGCCCCCGAGCAGAAGATCGTGCTGTCCACCGACGTCGCCACGGCCCGCACCATCGGCCGCAAGGCCGTGGCCAACCCGTATCTGAAGCTGCGCAACTACCGTGCGAATCTGGAACGCACCGGCTTCACCGCCGAGGAACTCGACAACGACGGCACCGACCGGGTCGTCGACGCGCTCGTCGCGCACGGCGACGCGGAATACATCGCGTCGCGTCTGCGGGAGCACCTCGACGCCGGGGCGGACCACGTCGCGGTCCAGGCCCTGCCGATGCGGGACGACCCGGTTCCGGCCCTGCGGGAGGTCGCCGCGGCGCTCGGGCTCTGAGGCCCGGAACCGCGACGACTCACCGCTCGACGCCCCGGATCCGGACGCAGCAGAACCCCGGTTCCGGGGCGAGTTCCGCGCAGAGCCGGTCGGTCCCGAGTCCGGCGACGACCCCGTCGAGCAGGGCGAGGTTCATCCCGCAGACCAGTTCACGGTGCTCGTTCGCCAGCCGGTCGAACGGGCAGTTCGCCAACCGCATCTGCCCGTCGCCGGACAGGCGCGGCTCGTAGCCGTGCCGGGCGAGCAGCCGCGCCATACGTTCGAGGTCGGTACCTCCCGCGTCCATAGGAGCGGGCACCGTTCCGGCGGGCACGGCCGGGGTGGCCGCATTCGCGGCAATACGCCGGCCGTGCTCGACGGCAGCGGTCCGCACCGCCTCCGCGATGGGCACCGAGTCGCGCATCGACCGCTCGATCGCGGCCGCCAGAACCTCCCCGGCGAGGTCGTAGCGCCGCTCGGGCAGGGAGATCGACAGCTCGCGCGACGAGCGCCGATAGAGCTTCGACGGCCGTCCTGCGCCCGGGCCCGTCCGCCCCGAGAGCCTGCGGTACTCCGTCTCGAGCAGGCCCTCCTCCACGAGCCGGTCGAGGTGGAACCTCGCTGCGTGCAGCGGCAGGCCTACCGCGGCCGCAGCCTGCTCGCGCCCGACCGCGTCCGCTTGTGCGGCGACGTAGCGGTAGAGGGACCTTCGAGCCGGGTCTGCCAGCGCACCGATCCCCGACGCCTGTTCGGCGAACTCGTCCTGCACGATTCCCCCTTCTAAAAGAGAAACTTCTTGACGTAATCTACGTCACACCTCTAAAATCAAATCTACTCTCTCTTAGAAGTCAGGAGACTTCGATGAGCCACACGCCCACCTCCCCCACCACGCTCCACTCCACCCCGGCCGGCACGAACGCCGGCGCCCGCCAGGGATTCGTCCTTCTCCGGACCGTGTTCACGGTGGCCCCGATCGCCTTCGGTCTCGACAAGTTCGCGAACCTACTCACCGACTGGGAGCGCTACCTCGCACCCTGGATCGACGACCTCGTCCCGGGCACCGCCCACCAAGCCATGCTCGCGGTCGGCGTGGTCGAGATCCTCGCCGGCATCGTCGTCGCGATCAGACCCGCCATCGGCGGCTACGTCGTGGCCGCATGGCTGCTCGGCATCATCGTCGACCTGGTCACCCTCGGCGGCTACCTCGACATCGCGCTGCGCGACTTCGGATTGGCGGTTGCCGCCCTCGCCCTGGCCCGGCTGGCCACCGCCCCGGTGACTCGCCGCGGACCCACCCCGGGCACATCGTGAAACCGAGCCACCGGTTCACGGACGTCCGACGGCGACCGTGGACCGGCGGCAGCGACCTCCCCACCGAAAGGTGACTCCGCCATGGACTGGGCCGGATGGGCGCTCTTCGGATCGGTGGCCACCACCGCCCTGACCGCAGTCATGATCGCCGCCCAACTGGCCGGTTACAGCCGCCTGGATCTGCCGCTCGTGCTCGGCACCGTCGTCACCGCCGACCCGGATCGTGCCCGGGTGGTCGGATTCTTCATCCACCTCGCGATCGGCCAGGCCTTCGCACTCGGCTACGCCGCCACCTTCGCGCTGCTCCACCGGGCGACGTGGTGGCTCGGCATGCTGCTCGGCCTGCTGCACGTCGCGGTCGCCTTGACGGTCCTGCTGCCACTACTGCCGGGCGTGCATCCGCGCATGGCCTCCCATCGAGCCGGGCCGCGGAGCACCGCGGTCCTCGAACCACCCGGCCTGCTCGGCCTGAACTACGGTGCGCAGACCCCCGCCGTCGCCGTCGCCGCCCATCTCGTCTACGGCACCGCACTCGGCCTTCTTCTCCAGGTGCGCTGAAATGACTTTCAGGATGACCGATTTCGACGAGAGTGGCATCGAGGACAGGGCGGGCACGCAGACCCGGATCGGGGACTACGGCCTGCTGGGCGACACCCGCACCGCGGCCCTGGTCTCCGGCGACGGATCGCTCGACTGGCTCTGCGTGCCCCGCTTCGACGGAGATCCCGTCTTCGGCCGACTCGTCGGCGGAGCGCCGGCGGGGCGGTTCCGGCTCGGGCCCGAGGGGCATGCCACCGTCGTCCGGCGCCGCTACCGCACGCACACCGCAACGCTGGAAACCACCTGGGACCTCGGCAACACCCGGCTCACCCTGAGCGAGGCGATGATCGCGGAGGTGGCCGGACGGCTGCTCCCGGCGACCGTCCTCGTGCGTCGCCTCTCCGTCGAGGGCGAAACTGCGCGCGCCGTCGTCGAATTCGATCCGAGGCTCGGTGAACGCCACCGCCCCCCGAAGGTGCGGCGCGGTCCCGACCTCGTGTGCGAGTGGGGCTCGCTCGCCCTGTCCCTGGCCTGCGACTCCGGCACCCCGATCCCGCCGGGCCGGCCGACCTCGATCCTCGTGACCCCGCGGCATCCGGTCACCGTCGTCCTGACTGTGGCCCACCGCGAGCCGCTGATCCACCTCCCTCCCGCCGCGGCCTGGGAGCTCGTGACCGAGGACGAGGCACGCTGGCGGGCGTGGACGGCGGAGATCGCTCACGATCTGCCCTGTCGTGAGGCCGTCGTGCGAAGCCTGCTGACGCTGCGGCTGCTCACGTATTCCCCGTCAGGGGCGCCGATCGCCGCCCCGACGACGTCGTTACCCGAGTGGCCCGGCGGGGTCCGGAACTGGGACTACCGCTACGCCTGGCCGCGCGACGCCAGCATCGGCGTCGCAGCCTTCCTGGGCGCGGGCAAGGTCGACGAGGCACGCGGGTTCCTCGGATGGCTCCTGCACGCCAGCCGCCTGCAGCGGCCCCGCCTGCCGGTCCTGTTCACCCTCGACGGCCGGCACGCCCCCGCCGAACGCACCCTGCCGGGATGGCCGGGCTTCGCGGGCAGCGTACCCGTGCGGCTCGGCAACGACGCGGCCGATCAGCATCAGCTCGACGGCTACGGCTGGGTCGTCGACGCCGCATGGACGTTCGTCCGCTCCGGTCGGCCGCTGAATTCGGAAACCTGGCGCATGGTAAGGGGATTCGCCGATCACGTCTGCGCACGGTGGCGTGACCCGGACGCCGGCATCTGGGAGATCCGGGGCGACGCCGACCACCACGTGCACTCCAAGATGATGGCCTGGCTGGCCCTCGACCGGGCCCTGCGCATCGCCGAGACCCACCGCCTGTCCAGCCGTCGTCGCCGGCGCTGGCTCGCGGCGCGAGACGACCTCGCCGACGAGGTGCTCGCCCGCGGCTTCGACCGGATCGGAAATCGGTACACCCGCACCTACGGGTCGCGTGACATCGATGCCGCCCTGCTGGTGCTCCCCGTCCTGGGCATGGAGGATCCGGACTCGCACCGGGTGCGTGGCACGATCGACGCGATCCGCAGCGAGCTGTCGGCCGGAGGCCCTCTGCTCTACCGATATCCCCCCGGACAGGACGGGCTGCCCGGCGTCGAGGGCGCGTTCCTGCCGTGCTCCTTCTGGCTGGTCCAGGCGCTGGCCTTCACCGGCCGGCGGACCGAAGCCGGGGAACTGTTCGAAACGCTGCTGCGGCGCGCCGGCCCCCTCGGCCTGCTCCCGGAAGAGGTGGACCCGGGCACCGGCGCCTACCTCGGCAATTACCCGCAGGCGCTCGCCCATGCCGCGGTGGTACAGGCCGCCCTCGCCCTCCGGGCTCACGGGGGAAGCGGATGAGCGGGGCCTCCGGGACCTTCTCTCCCCGGCTCCGGTGTGGAACAGTTTCCTCATGGCGATCCTCACGATCGCAGGCGTCGCGACAGCGGTGAGCGCATTCGCCTTCTACCGCCGGTGGCACCTGCGGTGGGGAGCGACGACCGCCGAGCACGCCGGTGCGATGCCCGGAGACGACATCCTCTCCTCGGCGACGTTCACTGCGACCCGTGCCCTCACGATCGAGGCGCCGGCCGAGTGCGTGTGGCCGTGGATCGTCCAGGTCGGCTACAACCGGGCCGGCTTCTACTCCTACGACCGTCTCGACAATCTGGGGCGGCCCAGCGCGACGACGATCGATCCGCGCCTGCAGTGCATCGAGGTCGGCGACGTGGCGGCGCCGATGGCGAGTCCGGCCACGGCGGCGACGTCCTTCCGGGTGCACTCCTTCGATCCGGGGCGCTGCCTCGTCTGGGCGAAGCCGGATGCGACGTGGTCGTGGCGCCTCGATCCCATCGACGACGGGCGACGGACGCGGCTCGTGAGCCGATTGAAGGCCTCCTACCGGCCCACGCCGTCGCTTCCGCTCACCGTCGCGCTGATGGAACTGGCCGATTTTCCGATGATGCGCAGGATGCTGCTCGGCATCCGGGAACGCGCCGAACGCCTCGCCGGAGACGATCCCGCCTGCTCCCGGCAACGTCTGGAGGACACATGACTCGTACGACCGGCGACCTCGGCATGCTGCGGGCCGCGATGGAGGGCCCGGTTCTCGGACCCGGCGACGCGGACTACGACGAAGCGCGCACGGTGTGGAACGCCGACATCGACCGCCGCCCGGCCGCGATCGCACGATGCCGGAGCACCGCCGACGTGAAGGCGGCGATCGCCTACGCGACCGAGCACGGAATGGAGATGGCCGTGCGCGCGGGTGCGCACAGCACCGCGGGCGCCTCGGTCGTCGACGACGGCCTGGTGATCGACCTCGGATCGATGGATCACGTCGTCGTCGACCCGGAGAGCAGGCGAGTACGGGTCGGCGGGGGCGCCCTGTTGCGTGACCTCGATGCCGCCACGCAGGCCCACGGGCTCGCCGTCCCGGCCGGTCTGATCAGTCACACGGGTGTCGCGGGACTGACGCTGGGCGGAGGAATGGGCTGGCTCACCCGGCAGGCCGGATTGAGCATCGACAACCTCGAGTCGGCCGAGGTCGTCACTGCCGACGGCCGGATCCTGCGTGCCGCCGAGGACGAGAATCCGGACCTGTTCTGGGCGATCCGGGGCGGCGGCGGCAACTTCGGGGTGGTGACGGAGTTCGAGTTCCGCCTGCACGAGGCCGGCCCCGTCGTGCAGTTCGGGCTCCTGTTCTGGGGCCTGGATCAAGGCACCGAGGTGTTGCGGCTCGCCCGGGAGGTCATCGATACGCTGCCCCGCGAGCTGAACATCGTGATCGCCGGCGTGAACGCCCCACCCGCCCCGTTCGTGCCCGAGCAATACCACCTCCAGCCCGGCTATGCCTTCCTCGTCACCGGTTTCGGAGCACCGCAGACGCACGAGGACGCGCTGGCGCGGATTCGGCGCGCTCTGCCACCGCTGTTCGAGTTCGTCACGCCGATGCCCTACGTCGACGTGCAGCAGCTGCTCGACGAGGGCAACGCGTGGGGCTTCTACTGCTACGACAAGGGTTGCTACGTCGAAGATCTCTCCGACGATCTGATCGCGACAGTCGTCGATGTCGTGCCGCAGAAGAACTCGCCCCTGTCGCTCCTGTTGTTCTACCGGCTGGACGAGGCGTACTGCGAAACGAGGGAGGACGATACCGCTTTCGGCGGCGGACGGACGCCACGCTTCGCCGTCTTCATTGTCGGCGTCTGTCCCGATCCCGGTCTGCTGCCACCGGAGCGGGCCTGGGTGCGGTCCGTCTGGGAGGCCCTGCGCCCGTATTCGGTCGGCATCGGCGCGTACGTCAACTCCATGGCCGAGTTCGAACAGGACCGGGTGCGCGCCGCCTACGGCCCCACCAAATATGCCCGACTGGCCGAGATCAAGGCGAAGTACGATCCGCACAACGTCTTTCATCGGAACGCCAACATCGTTCCCGATGTACGGCGCGCGTGACACCGACGGATGACCGCCCCACGTCCGGTGGGACGTGACCGGGCGACTACTCCCCCGACGGCCGGTACGGATCGGTGATCTCACGGAGCAGGGTGAGCGCCTCGCGCAGCTGCTTCATCCGGCGCGCACCGAGATGCTCGGTCCACTCGGCCTCGATCCGCGCCTCCTCGGCCCGGGCGACGTGGCCGGCCTCGGCGCCGCGCGGAGCGATCCGCACGAGTCGCGCGCGGGCGTCGGTGGGGTCGACCGTGCGTTCGACGTAGCCGGCCCGCTCGAGCTGGTCGACGAGGAAGCTGGCTGTCTGCTTGGCCACCTGGGCCTGTTCGGCGAGAACTGTCAGCCGGGTCCCACCGGGTCCGATCCGGGCGGCCACCCGCGCCTGGGCGAGCGTGATGTCGTCGTAGCCGGCGCGCCGCAGCGCCGCGAGAATGCGGTTCTCCGCCGAGCGCTGGGCGATGAACATCAGCACGGCGGCACTGAGGTCCTCGGCCATCATCCTCCCTTGCCGATAGTCCGATCATCGAACTATATTGGTACCAACATCGTACTGATTGTGCCCGTCCGGGAGGTGCGATATGACCGGCGAACCGATCGCCGGGGACTCGATTCCCCGCGGCCACGACGCCGTGCGCGTCTTCGAGGGCGCGAGTGCTGTCAGGCTTCGCGGACGTCTTCGAGCTCGAACGCACCAGGACCCGGCCACCGGTGTTCCGCTGAGACGGAAGGCTCCTGCGATGAACGACGACGAGGTGTGGGCCGCGATCGACAGCGAGCGACGACGCACGGCCGGCCTGCTCGAGCAGCTGTCCGACGACGAATGGGCACAGCCGTCGCTGTGCGACGGCTGGACGGTACGCGACGTCGCGGCCCACCTGACCCTGCAGCAGCTGACCGTCGGGGACTGCGTCCGGATGGTTCTGCGTCATCCCGGCCCGCTGAACTCGATGATCTGCGCCGCCGCCCGCCGACGGGCGGCCCTGCCGACCGACCGGTTGATCGCGGACCTGCGCGCGACGATCGGTTCCCGCCGCCGCAACGTGGGGCTGACCAGCCTCGAGCCCCTGAGCGACATCCTCGTGCACGGCCAGGACATCGCGATCCCGCTGCACCGCGACCTCGAGATGCCGGTGACCGCGGCGGCCGCGGCGGCCACCCGCGTGTGGTCCTTCGGCGGCAGGGGCAAGGCCCGGGTCTTCCGCTCCCTTCCGCTGCGCGGGTACCGGCTCACCGCCACGGACGTCGAATGGTCGGCCGGGGAGGGGCCGGAGATCCGGGGGCCGATCTCCGCGATCCTGTTGCTGCTCACCGGCCGCCGCGTGGCGCTGCCCCTGGTGTCCGGGCCGGGCGCGGACGAGTTGCGCGCGCGGTTGCCGGCCGGGTGATCAGGTTTCGGATGCGGCACGGCCCGCCCGGCCCGCTCCGCGCCACCCCGCGGTACGACGAGTTCTCAACCCATGTGGGCGCGCAGCAGGTCCTGGAACGGCGTGCCGGGGGCGCGCAGCGAGTTCCCCGACGAGCGCGGCCGCGCCGGGGAGGACGCGGGCGTGAAGCCGTCCACACCGGTCCGTTCACCGACGACGAGCGCTGCGAGTTCCTCGGCCGCCCGCCGGATCCGGCTGCCGAGGGCGGCGCCGGCCTCCCCGGCGCCGAAGTCCTCGGTCGCGGCGAACACGCCCGTGGGGACGACCACCGCGCGCAGGAACGTCAGCAGTGGACGCATCGCGAAGTCGAGCACCATCGAGTGCCGGGCCGAGCCCGCGGTCGCGGCGACGATCGTGGGCATGCCGTTCAGCGCGTCGGTGTCGAGCACGTCGAAGAACATCTTGAACAGGCCGCTGTAACTTGCGGTGAACACCGGAGTGACGGCGATCAGACCGTCGGCGTGCGACACCTGCTCACGCGCCCGCGCGACGGCCGGGGCCGGCAGGCCGCCGGTGGCGACCGTGGTCGCGAGATCGGTTGCGAGATCGCGGAGTTCGATCACCTCGACATCTGTGGACTCACCCCGCGCGCCGACCGCTGCGGTGACGGCGGCGGCGATCCGGTCCGCCAGCAGACGCGACGACGACGGTTGCGAGAGCCCGGCGGTGACGACGACGATGCGGCGGCTCATCGGGCGTCGGCCTCCTCGGCGGCGGACAGATCCACCTTTGCGGGAACCACGAGGCGGTGCGGGGAATCCGGACCCGCGGCGACGAGCGAGGCGTGCGTCGGGGGCTCCGACGGCACGTGCGCCGGGCGGCGTCGTTCGAACTCGGTGCGCAGCACGGGCACGACCTCGCGGCCGAGGATCTCGATCTGCTCGAGCACCACGTCGAGGGGCAGACCGGCGTGGTCCATAAGGAACAGCTGCCGCTGGTAGTCGCCCGCGTAGTCGGCGAAGCCCAGGGTGCGCTCGATCACCTGCTCGGGGGTGCCGACGGTCAGCGGGGTCGTCGCGGAGAAGTCCTCGAGCGACGGTCCGTGACCGTAGACGGGGGCGTAGTCGAAGTACGGCCGGAAGACGCGCTTGGCCTTCTCCTCGGTCTCCGCCATGAACACCTGGCCGCCGAGGCCGACGATCGCCTGGTCGGCGGCGCCGTGGCCGTACTGCTCGAACCGGGTGCGGTAGAGGCTGATCATCTGCTGGATGTGTTCCCGGTTCCAGAAGATGTTGTTGTGGAAGAAGCCGTCGCCGTAGAACGCGGCCTGCTCGGCGATCTCCGGCGAGCGGATCGAGCCGTGCCACACGAACGGCGGGGTGTCGTCGAGCGGCCAGGGGGTCGAGGTGTAGCCGCGCAGCGGGGTGCGGAACTTGCCTTCCCAATCGAGGGCCTTCTCCCGCCACAGGCGGCGCAGCAGGTGGTAGTTCTCGATCGCGAGCGGGATGCCCTGGCGGATGTCCTTGCCGAACCACGGGTAGACCGGGCCGGTGTTGCCGCGGCCCATCATGAGGTCGACGCGGCCGCCCGAGAGGTGCTGCAGCATCGCAAAGTCCTCGGCGATCTTCAGCGGATCGTTCGTCGTGATCAGCGTCGTGGCCGTGGAGAGGATCAGTTTCTCGGTCCTGGCGGCGATCCAGCCGAGCATGGTGGTGGGCGACGACGGGACGAAGGGCGGATTGTGGTGCTCGCCGCTCGCGAAGACGTCGAGCCCGACCTCCTCGGCCTTCAGCGCGATCTCCGTCATCGCGACGATGCGTTCGTGCTCGGTGGGTACGCGGCCCGTGGTGGGGTCGCGGGTCACGTCGCCGATGGTGAAGATGCCGAACTGCACGATGAGCCTCCGTCAATAGTTGATTACTCAACTATACGAACCGGTGCGGTGCGGGCGATATTCCGGCCACCCCGGCCGGAGTGCACCGCGCTCTCGATCACTCCCTGCCCCACTCCGGGCACGGCCAGTTGCATGATGACATTCGCCGCGTTGATCGATCCCCCCAGAGGCGAGACAAGATCACCGACGGTACGGATCGTCCGCATACACCCTCCATCTGACAACGATCGTACTCACTTTACGCTGCACATCGACCCCACCTCAACGGCCTGCAGACCATTCGATCGAGCGTCGCCGGGTGCTCGCTACGGAGCGGGACGCGAACGGGACCGTCTGCCGGGTCCACGATTCGGGCCCGCCCTCGGAGGCAGCCGAGGCACCATGTGTCGATCGGCATCGACGCCGGCGCGCCCGACCGCACAGGCCGGCCGTCCACGGCCGGAAGTCACGAGGAAGGCACGGCATGGAACATGTCGACCGCGGCGCCCTGGACGCCCAGCGCGGACACTGGCAGCGCACCTATCGCGACAACCCGACGATGTACGGGCCCGCACCGAGCGAGCCTGCCCGGCGCGCCCTCGAGCTGTTCGACCGCGAGCAGGTGCGTGAGGTCCTCGAACTCGGCGCCGGCCAGGGCCGGGACACGCTGGCCTTCCTCCCGGCCGGGTTGTCGGTGACCGCGCTCGACTACGCGCCCGAGGGCCTCGGCGAACTCCGGCGCGTCGCGGCCGAGGCCGGCGTGGCCGACCGGCTCACGACCCGCGTGCACGACGTGCGTGAACCCCTGCCCGTCGCCGACGCGTCCGTCGACGCCGTCTACAGCCACATGCTCTTCAACATGGCCCTCACCACCGAGGAGATCGACGCACTCGGCACCGAAGTGCATCGGGTGCTGCGCCCGGGCGGCTGGCACGTCTACACCGTGCGGCACACCGGCGACGCCCACTTCGCCACCGGGACGGACCGTGGCGACAATCTGACCGAGCACGGCGGGTTCGTCGTCCACTTCTTCGATCGGGCACTCGTCGAGCGTCTGGCCCAGGGATTCACCGAACCGCAGGTGGAAGCCTTCGAGGAAGGCGGCCTGCCGCGGCGACTGTGGCGCGTCACGCAGCAGAAGGTCCGGCCCACGCCCGCGGGATGACGCCCTTTCGCGCATTTCGCGCCCCCGGACACCCGCCGGACGCGAGGATGGGCGACATGGTCGGCAGGCTCGCCCTCCTAGGGCTGATCGCGGCGTGCAGCATCGCGACCGCCGCACCCACGGCGGGCGCCGAACAGCGTGCCGCGGAGGCTACGACCGGCCCGCCGCAGAGCACCTTCGGCGCCGCGCTCGCCTACTCGCTGGCGCATCCCGGCGTCGTCCCGGCCGGGACGAACGATGTCGACTGCGTGCCCACACCGGCGCACCCCGAACCGGTGGTGCTCGTCCACGGCTTCCTCGAGAACTCCTACGCCAACTGGGCCGGATTGGCACCGGCGCTGAAGGCCGAGGGGTACTGCGTGTTCGCACTCGACTACGGCGCACCGCCGGGCGAGCCGTTCAAGGCGCGCGGGCCGATCCCGGACGCCGCCGGCGAACTGGCGGCGTTCGTCGACACCGTCCTGGCCGAAACCGGCGCCGAGCGAGTGAGCATCGTCGGTCACTCCAAGGGCGGCGCCGTCCCCCGGTGGTACGTGCGGTTCCTCGGCGGGGCAGACAAGACCAGCCGCATCGTCGGGCTGGCGCCGGCGAACTACCCTTCGCTCGGGCCGCCGTCGGTCGCGCAGGATGCCGTGCTCGCCGAGCTCAACGCCGGCAGCGACACCGTCGAGGGCGTCTCCCACACGGTCGTCGCCACCAGATACGACCAGGTGATCATCCCCTACACGGCGTCGTTCCTCACCGGGCCCGGCGCGCAGAACATCCTGCTGCAGGACGTGTGCCCCGCGAACACCGCCGACCACGTCTCGATCCCCTACGATCCGGTCGCCGAGCAGCTGGTGCTGGCCGCGCTGGACCCGGCCGGGGCGCGGCCGGTCGTGTGCTGAGCGCCGCCCCTACCCGCCGGGCAGGCGCCGCGTTCCGCCGATCACGAGGGTGACCTCCACGTCGACGTCGCGCAGCCCGGCCTCGTTCAGGGCGTCGCGCAGGGTCGCCGGATCCGCCTCGGGCGGCGGCCCGAGCGCCTCGATCCACAGCACGGACTCGCGGAATCCGATGTCGGTGATCACCCAGCCCTGCTCCTGCGCCCACTGCTCCGCGACGGGGGCGACGTCGGCCTTCAGCGTCTCCTGCCGGATCACTCGCGTGCTGGACACCCCCAGGGGGACCGCGACGAGCACGACCGCGGCGACGACCGTGAGCACGCTGAGGCCGCGCAGGTCCCCGACCGTACGGCCGGCGCGGTGCGCCGCCCCGCGCACCCCCGCCAGCAGAAAGACCAGGGTGCCGGTGGCGACGATGGCGGCGACGTTGGTGGCGAACAGCAACAGGGCCCCACCGGCCTGCCGCGGCGCGCCGGACTCGAGGGTCAGGCCGACCACCGCGAGCGGCGGCACGAGCGAGATCGCGATCGCCACCCCGGGCAGGGTGTCGGACACATCGCGGCGCACCAGCGCGAAGGCCCCGACCGCACCGGTGGCCAAGGCGGCGACGAGGTCGATCATCCGCGGCGCGACCCGTCCCGCCACCTGGCTGTTGTTCTGCGCGAGCACGTCCAGCGGATCGAGCAGGCCCACCGCGAATCCGGTCGCGACCACCGCGGCCGATCCTGCCACGACGAGCAGCGCGGAGGCGATCAGGTTGCGGTGGTCGTTGAGGACGACGGCCAGCGCGGTCCCGACGATCGGCGTCATCAGCGGCGCCACGATCATGGCGCCGATGACGGTGGCGGTCGAGTCCGCGACGACGCCCGCCGAGGCGATGACCGCGGCCAGCACGAGCAGGGTCCAGAACGTCGCGCGCCGGGAACGGGGCCGGGCGTCCTCGGACAGGAACAGGGTGGAGGTCATCCGCTCGATGTCCTCGGTGGTGGGTCTCACGAAAGCCTCCTGGTGCGTCGTTCCGCGAGTGCATCACAGCAGATGCCGCGCGCCCACAGGATCGGGACACCGGTCCCTTCCGTCCGGGACACCGGTCGCGACACGATGTCCCGCACCGGACGGAGGAGGACGCACGCGGTGACGACGGACGAGGCGGTGACGACGGACAAGGCGGCGACACGACCCTCGACGCTGATCGCTGCCCTCCCGCACCGCTACCGTGCCGTGCTGCACCTGCGCATCGCGTGTGGCCTGTCGATCACCGACACGGCCCGTGCCCTGAACACCGATGCCACCTCCGTCCGGCTCGCCCAGCACCACGCCCTGAACCTGCTCCGGCAGCAGCTCGGCCACTCCCGGAACATGTCGGACCCCCGGCGCACACTGATCACAGAACCGGGGACCACCTCGCCCGGACGTACCGAGGAGGAGCGAGTGCCATGGACACGGGGTGTGGGGCCTTCTTCAGCTGGACCTCACGACGGGTGACGTTGCCGCACTGCCTGCGTGCCGTCGCGGCGGGAACACCCACGCAGTCCGGGCTGACTCTCGATCACCGGGTCGCCTCGGGCACCGTCCGCGGCCGGCTGCTGGCCTATCACGACGCCGACGACGACGCCGACTACGTGGCCCTGCTGGTCGGCGACGTGGCCGGATCGGACGACGTGCCCGTGCGGGTGGTCGACGAGGAGCGACTGCTGGTGGAGGGTGCGCGCAGCACCGAGCCGGCGGAGATCCTCGTGGGCGCCCCCGACGCCCGCGACCCGGATGCGGAGCAGCGGGAGCTCGACCGGCAGCTGTGCCTGGGCGGCCCCGTGCGTTCCATGCTCGCGCATTCCGGTGCCCGTTCGGTCACCGTGGACTGGTGCGCGGTGGCCGCGGCATAGCTCGTGCGGAACGGACTTGACCTCGAGTCGACTCGAGGTTGAACGATGAGCGACGTCAGTTCATCGGCCCTTCCGGAGGACACCATGAGTGTTGTCAAGCCTCTCGACCGCACCACCACGTCGACCCTGCCCGCCTTCTCGCTCAGCCGTCCGATGGCGGTGCTCGTCCCGGTCGTCGTGGCTCTCGTCGCCAACGTCGCACTGTGGCTCGTCGGCCTCGCCGCCGGCGGCTCGTTCGAGGTGACCAACGGCGACACCGTCGAAAGCGCCGCCCCGGGCGGCGTTCTCGTCATGACCGTCGTCCCGCTCACCGTGGGCATGGGTCTCGCGGCGCTGCTCAGCCTGCGCTGGTTCGGCATCATCCGCGTCGCCGAGGTCGTCGGCGCGGTGGCCGCGCTCGGCACCATCGCGTCGACGATCGTCGCCGACTTCGACACCCCGAGCACGATCACGCTGTCGCTGATGCACGTGGTGATCGCACTTGTCGTCGTCGCGGGGCTCGAGGCGATGCGCAACCGCATTGCAGCCCAGCGGTAACCACCGGGGCGACGCAACCGTCCCGGGGAACCGGCCCGAAGGTCCCGATTGTCGCGGGACCTTCGGGCCGCCGCCGCACCCTCCGGCGACGGTGACCTACGGCACGGAGACCGACGCGTCTTCCGTTCCTCCCCAGGCACCTTCGCGGCGATGCGGGCACCGCCTGCAGGTGGTGCCGGTCGCACACGCGGCGCCGGCATTTCGTCCACATGCTTCGTCCACAGGACCGAAGTACCCGACCGCCCGGGACGTACGTCCCGAGATCTGTTCCCCGGCCGACCGTTCCGGGCACAGGGCGATTCGCGACAAGCAGTATTCCGCCCTAGAGTCGCTCCCCGGTGCGACGCGTCCGGCATGCGCCGCGCCGCACACGGACAGGATCGCGGAGGTGGCGGACATTGTGGACCCGAGACTGTGTGCGCTGATCCGCAGTAACGTCGAGGCCGTGTCCGCCCGCCCGGACGGCCTGCAAACCCTGTCGAAAGCGTTCTACGCCAACCTGTTCGCGCGTCATCCCGAGACCCGGCAGTACTTTCCCGCCGCCATGGGCGAGCAACGCGAACGCATCCTGCACGCCGTCGTCCACGTGGTGGACCGGCTGAGCCGACCCGAGACCGTCGTCCCGTTCCTCGAGCAGCTCGGCCGCGACCACCGCAAGTACGGCATCGAGCTGTGGCAGTACAAGGCGCTCACCGAGGCCCTGATCGATGCGGTGGCGCAGGCCGCCGGCGACGACTGGACCACCGAGCTCGACGACGCATGGCACCACGCGCTGCACCTCGTCGCCACCACGATGACCGAGGCCGCGGCCGCCGAAACCGGCCCCGCCGCCTGGGTGGGCACCGTCGTGGAGCACCGCAGACCGCTCGACGACGTCGCCGTCGTGCGCCTGCGGCTCGACCAGCCGATGGCGTACGAGCCGGGACAGTACGTGAGCGTGCAGGTTCCGGGGCGGCCGCGCATGTGGCGTTACCTGTCACCGGCGACGCCGCCGGACGCGGACGGCGCCGTCGAGTTCCATGTCCGTCGCGTCTCCGGCGGCTGGGTGAGCCCGTACATCGTGAGCCACGCCCGCGTCGGCGAGACGTGGGTGCTCGGCTCACCGATCGGCGCCCTGGGGGCGGAGACGATGCGGCCCGGCCCCGGTCGGCCGCGCCCGCTGCTGATGATCGCGTCGGGTACCGCGATCGCCCCCATGCGGGCCCAGCTCATGGCCCTCGCCCGGCGTCCCGCCACGCGGGCGGTCACCGTGTTCTACGCCGGGCGCTACCCGTGCGACCTCTACGACCTGCCGACCCTGTGGCACCTCGCCCGCACCAACCCGTGGCTGACGGTCGTGCCCGTGACCGAGTCGCCGACCGACCCGTGGTGGTTCACCGGCCCCACCGATCCGCCGGCCGGGCTGTCCCTCCTGGAGGGCCCGGTGAGCCGGTGCGTCGCCGAGGCCGGGGACTGGTCGGGGCACGACGTGCAGATCGCCGGGTCCCCCGCCATGATCCAGGCGACCAAGTTCCGGCTGCAGGCCACCGGCGTGCCCGCGGACCGCATCCGCCACGACCCGCTGTACTGACGACCGCGCTCGGTCAGGACCGGTTGAGCCGCGCGATCCGGCCGCTGAGGACCGTGGCGAACGCGCACCACACCGCGTACGGGCCGAGCGCGGCCCCCGCAGCCGGCTTCGCGAGGGCGGCGCGGCGCGCCAGGTCGGCGCTGCTCACCGCGAGCGCCCCGGCGACCACCGTCGCCGGCACGAGCCGATGCGCCTTGAAGAACACCCACGACCAGGACGCGTTGAGTGCCAGGTTCACCGCGAGGGCGGCCCGGTAGTAGGTGGCCTCGTCGACCCGCGCCTCCGATTCGAGCTCGTCGATGGCCACCGCGGAACTCACCGCGATGTCGCCGTACAGCGCCGTCCACACGACGGGGAAGACCGCACTCGGCGGCTGGAACGACGGCTTGCGCAGTCGCCGGTACCAGCGTGTGTCCACGTCCCGGGAGGCGATCGATCCCACCACCGCCGTCGCGGCGGTCGCCGCGGTCGTTCCGAGCAAAGTGCGGCCGAACATGCTCGACATACCTGCTCTCCTTACTCCCGCCGTCGGCGAGGTCGTCACATCGCGAGGTCGTGGATCTGGGGGAAGGGCCGCTGCGGATGCGGCGGCGAGGGCTCGGGATCCGGCTCCGGCGGGAACGGCGGCTGCGGCTCCGGTGGGGTCGGCACCGGGTTCGGCTCCGGTGGGAACGGCGGCGGCGGCGTGGGCGTCGGCGGGATCGGCGGGGCAGGCTCGGGCGAGCCCGGCTCCGTGTCCGGGTCCGGTGCGGTCAGGCCGGGGACGATCATGGCGGGTCACTTCCGATCATCGGCGAGCGGTGTTCCGGGGATACCCGGTGCCGCGGCGGCGCAACCCCAGGTTCGGCACGTCAACGACGTCGACGGCCCGCACGTCTCCGTAGTGCTTGTGCAGAGCCCCAACTGTGACGACATCCATGCGGCTCCTCCCCTTCGGTCCCATCGTGCGCGTGCGGCGGGATGCCCGCACCCCGAACGCCCCGGCGGCTCACTGCCGGCGACGGCGCACCCGCTTGTACACGGAGTCGACCACGAGGACCGCGGGGATGCCCAGAAGCGCGACCCCCAACGCCTCGAGCGGCGGAACCGCGTGCCCGAGAACGTCGGCGACCGGGCCGACGCCGAGGAAGACGACGAGGGCGACGAGTTCGGCGAGCACGGCCCACAGCAGCAGCCGGTTCGAGCCCCACCCGAGCTGCCACGGCGGCCGGGTCGCGCTGCGACAGGCGAACGCGGTGCCCACCTGACCGAGGACGACGGCGGTGAACGCGGCACCGGAGGCAGCGAGAAGTGCCGTCCCGGTGGGAAATTCGCCCCCGGGGCGCCAGCCCGCGACGAGCAGCGCCACGAGGAACGCGCTCATCTCGACGATCGCCTCGGTCGGCCCGAGCACACCGAACACCCGGACCAACAGGGTTCCGTCGACGAGGTGGCGGCGTTCCGGCGGGCGTTTCAGCGTGTCCCGGCTCGGGGGCTCGCCACCGAGGGCGAGCGCCGGCAGCAGATCGGTGCCGATGTCGATGCACAGGATCTGCAGCACCCCCAGGGCGAGCGGGAACTGTCCGCCCGACAGGCCCCACAGCGCGAAGGGCGTCAGTTCGGCCACGTTGGAGGTCAGGTGATAGCTGAGGAAGCGGCGGATGTTGGCGTAGGTGGCACGGCCCTGTTCCACCGCGGTGAGGATGGTCGCGAAGTCGTCGTCGAGCAGCACCAGATCGGCGGCCTCGCGCGCAACGTCCGTGCCGCCCTCACCCATCGCCACCCCGATGTCGGCCTGCCGCAGGGCCGGTCCGTCGTTGACGCCGTCACCGGTCATCGCCACCACGTGGCCGCGGTCCTGCAGGGCCTTGGCCACGCGCAGCTTCTGTTCGGGCGAGACGCGGCTGATCACGATGCCGTCCCGGTCGAGCAGGGCACCGAGCAGCTGATCGTCCTCGGGCAGGTCCTTGCCCTGCACCACCCGGCCCGCGGGCCCGAGCAGCCCGATCTCGCGGGCGATGGCGCGCGCGGTCTCGGGATGGTCGCCGGTGAGCATCGCGACCTTGATGCCGGCGCCGCGGGCGGCCCGCAACGCGGCCGGGACGGCGGTCCGCGGCGGATCCTCCATGCCGAGCAGGCCGAGGAGTTCGAGGTCGCGTTCGGCGAGGTCCGGGTCGGTCTCCACGCCGGGATCGGTCAGGGTCCGGCGGGCGACGGCGAGCACCCGCAGGCCCCGCGACGCCATGTCCGCGAGCGCCTCCTCCGCCCGGTCGACGAGTTCGCCCGGGTCGGCGCAGCGCGGAAGCACCGCGTCCGGGGCGCCCTTGAGGAGCAGCTGCCCGCCCACGATCACCGATTCGCGGCGGCGCCGGGGGTCGAACACGAACCGGCGGGTGACCGGCCCCGGCTGTGCGCCCGGGCCGGCGAGACGGGCCGCGAACGCGGCGATCGCCGCCTCCATCGGGTCACCGACCGCCCGCCACTCGTCGTCGTCGAGGGTGATCCCACCCTTCGAGGCGGCCGCACCGGCGAGACCGGCGCTCGCGGCCGCCGCCACCGCCGGCTCCGGGCCGGTCACCTCACCGGTGGGCGCATACCCCTCCCCGCGCACCGCGACGGTCCCGGCCGGGGTCCACGCCTCGACGACGTTCATCTGGTTCTGGGTGAGCGTGCCCGTCTTGTCGGTGCAGATGAACGTCGTCGAACCGAGGGTCTCGACGGCCTCGAGGTTGCGCACCAGCGCGTTGTCGCGGGCCATGCGCTGCGCCCCCATCGCCAGCGACAGCGTCACGGTGGGCAGCAGTCCCTCGGGCACGAGGGCGACGGTGATGCCCACCGCGAAGAGGAAGGCGTCCTGCCAGGAGATCCCCACCAGGAGAGACACGGCGAAGAACACCGCGCCGACGCCGACGGAACCGAAGGCGAGCGTCCGGACGATGCGCTGGATCTCCAGATCGAGCGGGCCGGGTGGACGTCGCACCGAAGTGGTCAGGGCCGCGATACCGGCGAGGCGGGTGTTCGCACCCGTCGCCGTGACGATCCCTTCGGATTCGCCCTCGGCGACGAATGTTCCGGCGAACACGGCCGCGCCGGCCGTGCGGAGCACCGGTTCGCTCTCCCCGGTGAGGGTGGATTCGTCGAAGGTGCAGCGGCCCGCGACCGCGAGGGTCAGATCGGCCGGGACCCGGTCGCCGCCGGTGAGCACGACGACGTCGCCGACCACCAGGTCGCGGGCGTCGACGGTGCGCAGCGCCCCGTCGCGCCGCACGACGATGGTGGTGGGCAGCAGCTCCCCCAGGCGTTCGGCGGCCTTCTCGGCGCGCTCCTGCTGCACGAAGGCGAAGATGCCGTTGACGACGATCACCACGATCACGGCGATGCCCAGCTCCGGCATGCCCGCGACGAACGCGAGGGCCGAAGCGAACCACAACAGCAGCGCGAAGAAGTGCGTGAGCTGCGCGATCAGCCTGCGCCACCACGGCACCCGTCGCGCGGCCGGAAGCTGGTTCGGCCCGTCCCGGCGGAGCCGCGCGGCGGCCTCCCGGCCGGTGAGCCCGTCGCTGTCGAGCAGCCGCGCACCGGAATCTGCCTGCACACCGCCTCCTCGCCCACGGGATCGACGTGTCACCGCGACGAGGAGCGGGTACAGCACGCCGGGACCGGTCCCGCCGCTGCGGCAGCCCCAGCGTAACGGCATCCGGTCCGGGCCGCGGGACGTCACGGGACACGGCTGCGCCCCGCCGGTTCCGTGCCGGCGGGGCGCAGCCGATCGTCCGTCAGGCGTGTTCGAGGCGGATGCCCTTGGTCTCCTTCATGAAGACGCAGGCGATGCCGGTCAGCACGCACAGCACCATGATGTACACGCTGAACGCCCATCCGATGCCGCGGCCGATCAGGAGCTGATTCAGGTACGGGGCGGTTCCGCCGAACACCGCGACGGAGAACGAGTACGCGAAGCCGATCGCCTGGGTCCGCAGCCGGGTGGGGAAGCTCTCCGACAGCGTCGCCGACAGCACCGACGCGGGGACGGACACGACGAGCAGCGCGACGGTCGTCGCGACGAGCAGGGTCCATCCGGCCGAGGAGATCATCATCGTCAGCGGCAGCTGCAGTACGAGCATCAGTGCGGCGAACGCGAACAGCATCGGGCGGCGGCCGATGCGGTCGGACAGCATGCCCCAGAAGGGCAGGGAGACGAGCGCGATCGATTGGGCGATCACCGACATCCAGTAGGCGACGTCGGGGTCCATCCCCTGCTGGGTGATGGCGTAGGTGGCGACGTACGACGTCCAGGTGTAGTGGGCGGCGGTGATGCCGGAGGTCATGCCGATCATCAGCAGGATCGCGCGGACGACGGTCTTCCGCGGGATGCGCGGCTGCTCGTCCTGCTCCTGGTGGGCGTCGAACACGTCGCTCTCGTCCATGCTGCGACGCAGGTACAGGGCGACCAGGGCCAGGCAGGCGCCGATGAGGAACGGGATGCGCCAGCCCCATTCGGCGACGGCGGTTTCGGAGAGCGACGAGGTGACGGCGCCACCGATGCTGTAGGCGAGGACCGAGCCACCGAAGATCGCGATGAAGGCGACGCTGCCCCACATCCCGCGACGGTGCGGCGGGGCGATCTCACCGACGTACGAGTAGGCGGTGGCCGATTCGCCGCCGTGGGCGAAGCCCTGCATGATCCGCGCGGCGAGCAGGATCAGCGACGCCCACGCCCCGATGGACTCGTAGGTGGGCATGATGCCGATGACGAGGCTGCCCGTCGCCATCATGAGCATCGTGGTGACGAGGACGAACTTGCGGCCCCGCCGGTCGGCGATGCGGCCGAACACGATGCCGCCGAGGGGGCGCATGAGGAAGCCGACGGCGAAGACCGCGAGCGTGGACAGCAGCGCGGAGATCGGATCGGAGTTGTTGAACATCACCGCGGCGATGAACGGTGCGAAGACCGCGTAGGCGCTCCACTCGTACCACTCGAGCACGTTGCCGACCGCGCTGGCGAACAGCGATTTCTTCTTCGATGCCAGGGTGGGCGCGGTGTCGACCGCACCCCGGGTGTTCCGGACGTCGGTGTTCACGTCGTATCTCTTTTCGTTCGCGGGAGCGGTGGCCGAATGTCACATGGGTTCGATGTGACCGAACCCGTGTGACATTCGGTCACGCCGGAGGGGACGGACCGTCAGGCGGTCGGGGTGGGGATCGTGCGGTCGCGCAGGTCGCTGCGCCGGATCTTGCCGGTCTGGGTCTTGGGGAGGTTCTCGACGATGTGGACCCGGCGGGGCCGCTTGTAGGCGGCGAGGCGGTCGCGGACGAAGTCCACGAGCTCGCGCTCGGTGGCGTGGGCGTCGCGTTCGAGCGACACGTACGCCACCACGGATTCGCCCTGGTAGTCGTCGGGCTGGCCGACGACGGCGGCCTCGTGGACGGCGGGATGCTCGTACAGGGCGTCCTCGACCTCGCGGGGCCACACCTTGTATCCGGAGACGTTGATCTGGTCCTTCAGGCGGTCCACCAGGTAGACCCAGCCGTGCCGGTCGATGATCGCACCGTCGCCGGTGCGCAGCCGCCCGCCCGGCAGGGTGGCGGCGGACGCCTCGGGGTTGCGCCAGTACCCGGAGATCACCTGCGGGCCGGACAGTTCCAGTTCACCCTGCTTGCCGGGTTCGACGTCGGCGCCGTCCGCGTCGACGACACGCGCGTCGAGCAGGGGCAGCGGGACGCCGATCGCGAGGGTGCCGCTGGCGGGGTCGACGGGTGCCCGCCGCCCGGGCGGTACCGCGATCACGCCGGAGGAGGTCTCGGTCATGCCGTAGGCGTTGTGGATGTACTTGCCGAACTTCGCTTCGAACTTCTCCACGGTCGCGGGCGGGATCGGCGCGCCGCCGGAGTAGAGGGTCTTGATCGAGGCGAAGTGGCGGGCCTCGGCGCCGGGGGTTTCGTACAGGGCGTTGAACACCGTGATCGAGCCGATCGTGAACGTGACCCCGTGCTCGACGAGGGCCTCGAGCGCGACCTCGGCGTTGAAGCGGTTCGCGAAGACCAGGGCGGTGTCGTGCACCAGCGCCAGCGTGGCGTTGATGACGGCGCCGGTGATGTGGAACAGCGGGGCGACGGCGAACACCGCGTCGCCGGCGGCCAGGCCGACGAAGGAACCGAAGGTGGTGGCCACGGCCAGCACGTTGGCGTGGGTGTTCATCGCGCCCTTCGGCGGACCGGTGGTGCCCGAGGTGTAGGCGAGCAACGCGACGTCGTCGCCGGTGATCTCGACGTGGGGCGGCCGCCGGCCCCGGTGTTGTTCGATCAGCTCGACGAGGTCACCGTCGGGCGCGGCCACGGCGCGGTCCGTCGACGGGAAGACCCGGGCGTCGTCGCGGGTCTGGAAGTCCAGGTCACTGGTGCTGAGGATCCACCGCACGGAGCTGTCGCGGACGGTGTCCGCGGTCTCCGCGACGGCGGTGTCGGCGCACACGATGCCGACGATCTCGGCGTCGTCGACGAGGCGGCGCAGTTCGGCCCGCCGGTACATGGGGTTGAGCACGAGCGCCGCGGCCCCGAGCTTCCACAACGCGAGCAGGGTCAGCGCGTACTGGGGGATGTTCTGCAGGTAGATGCCCACCCGGTCGCCGCGCTGGACCCCACGGGCGGCGAGGGCGACGGCGAGGGCGTCGGAGAGCTCGTCGGTCTCGCGGGCGGTCAGCACACCGTCGAAGTAGGCGATGGCCTTGCCGTCCGGGTTGGCATCCACGCGGGCGCGCCACGCGTCCACCAGGGAGACGAACGGCACCGGCGGCTCGGGATCGAGCCCGTTCGGGTAGAGCGCGGTCCAGGGGCGCTTCTCGGACGTCACGACGCAGTTCCTTCCACTCGACTGCGAAACCTTCCCCACCACGACCGATCGCTCGGTCGGTAAGCGGTCTGTTAGTAGTGTCCTGGGCCACACAAGCGCCTGTCAAATCGGGCACACCACACTCGCGCCGTCCGCGTCGACGGCCTGGCCTGGGCATTCCCGGAGTGGGAGAATCGGAGATCGACCGGCTCCCGGCGCACGATGCGACGAGCGGTCGGGAATCGTCGGTGGGCGGTCGAGGACCGCACGTCGGTGCGAGCGGACACGTCTGACGGAAGGCCGAGACGATGGACGACCTGGAGACCCGGCACGCGCAGGTCCTGCTCGAATGGGACGACGGGCGCGCCGGCTACGGCCCCGGCGCGACGGTGCGCATCGGCCGCGACCGATCGATGGACGTCACCCTCGACGACCCGGTGGTCTCCCGCGAACACGCGTTCCTGCACTGGGACGACGGGTGGTATCTCGTCGACTCCGGCAGCAAGAACGGGCTTTTCGTCGACGGCCGCCGGGTGGAGCGGGTCCGGGTCACCGGGACCGTCGTCGCCCGGCTCGGCGACCGGGCCGAGGGACCCGACCTCCGGATCTCCGTCGCCGAACCCGAGGCGACCCGCGAACGCAGATGGGGGCTGCTCGACCAGCTGACCGCGGTCCGCGCCGGCGACACCCGCGGACCGCTGCGCCGGCCCCGTCCCGCGCCCCGGCCCGGCGACGTGTCGATCGGCCGCGCCGCCGACAACGCCGTCGTCGTCCCCGACGTCCTGGCCTCCCGGCAGCACGCGGCCCTGCGCACCGGACCGTCCGGACTCGAGATCGAGGACCTCGGCAGCGTCAACGGCACCTTCGTCGCCGGCACCCGGATCACCCGCGCCGCCCTCACCGAGGGCGACGTCGTGACGATCGGCAACACCGACCTCGTCGTCCGGGACGGCACCCTCGTCCCCCGGGAGAAGGTGGCGGCTCCCGCGACCGGTGGCCTGCGGGTCCGCGCCGTCGGGCTGACCATCGACGGGAATCGTCGACTGCTCCACGACGTCACCCTGGCCGCGCCGCCCGGCACGCTCACTGCCGTCATCGGCCCCTCCGGCGCCGGCAAATCCACCGTGGCCAAGATCGTGTCCGGCACCGGCAACCCCACCGACGGGGTCGTGGAGTTCGACGGCCACAGCGTGCACGCCGAATACCAGGCCCTGCGCTCCCGGATCGGTCTCGTCCCCCAGGACGACGTGCTCCACCGGCAACTCACCGTCCGCGAGGCCCTCGGCTACGCCGCCGAACTGCGGCTGCCGCCGGACACCACCCGCGCCGACCGCGACGAGGTGATCGCCCGGGTGCTCGCCGAGCTACAGCTCACCGAGCACGCCGGCACCCGCGTCGACCGCCTTTCCGGGGGCCAGCGCAAGCGCGCGTCGGTCGCCCTCGAACTGCTCACCGGGCCGTCGCTGCTGATCCTCGACGAACCCACCTCCGGCCTCGACCCGGCGCTCGACCGGCAGATCATGACCACGCTGCGCCGCCTCGCCGACTCCGGCCGGGTCGTCCTCGTCATCACGCACTCGCTGTCCTACCTCGAACTGTGCGACCAGGTGCTGCTGCTCGCCCCCGGCGGCAAGACCGCCTACGTCGGGCCGCCCGGCGAGGTCGGCGCCGCCCTCGGCAGCACCGACTGGGCGGAGATCTTCGCCCGCGTCGCGGCCGAACCCGACGCGGTGCACGCCGAGCACCTCGCCCGCAGCGCGGCCGTCGACCATCCCCCCGCCGCCGCCCCCGGGCCGCTGGGCCGCCCCGCCCACACCTCCCGCCGCCGACAGCTGAGCACCGTCGCCCGGCGGCAGATGCGGCTGATCCGTGCCGACCGCGGCTACCTCGTCTTCCTGTCGCTGCTGCCGTTCATCCTCGGCGGGCTGTCGATCCTGGTGCCCGGCAGCGACGGATTCGGCCCACCGAGCCCGGGGGCGGAGCCCGGCGAGCTGGCGTTCATCCTCATCCTGCTGATCCTCGGCGCCTGCTTCATGGGCTCGTCGCTCACCGTCCGGGACCTCGTCGGCGAACGGATGATCTACCACCGCGAACGCGCCGCCGGGCTCGCGCCCTCGGCGTACCTGATCGCGAAGATCGTGGTGTTCTGCGCCGCCGCGATCGTGCAGTCGCTCGTGCTGGTCCTCGTCGTCCTCGTCGGCAAGGGCACCCCCGGGCCCGGCAGCGTGATCCCCTCCGGCAGCGTCGAACTCGTCGTCGACATCGCGCTGACCACGTGCGCCTGCGTGGTGGTTGGCCTGGCCCTGTCGGCCGTCGCCCGGTCCGGCGAACAGGTGATGCCGCTGCTCGTCGTGACGGTCATGGTGCAACTCGTGCTCAGCGGCGGCCTGATTCCCATCACCGGGCGCGCCGTGCTCGCCCAGCTGTCGTGGCTGTCGCCGTCGCGCTGGGGCTATGCCGCGACCGCCTCGACCGTCGACCTGCGTGCCAAGGACCCGACCGCCGAGGCCGACGTGCTGTGGCAGCACGCCCCGTCGTGGTGGCTGCTCTCCGCCGGGATGCTGCTCCTCCTCGGCATCGTCTACGCCACGTTCACCTACACCCGGTTGCGGCTGCGCGCCCGGTGAGCGCGATGCCGATGTCTCACACGAGGACGAGCGCGACGGCGACCGCGATGTCGAGGACGGCGCAGAACTCGGCGAAGGAACGGTCCACGGTGACCCGGAGCCGATGGTGGACGAGATCCCACACGCCGTGCAGGAACCATCCGGCCGCGACGATGTACCGGGCGACGTCCGGATCGACGGCGAGCGCGACCAGGCCGAGCGCCCCGAAGGCGACCATGCCGGCCGCCTGGACGAGGAAACGGCGGTCGCGCAGCCGGCCGCGCACCGCGCCCACGACGACCACGACCGCCGCCGCGGCGCCGATCAGCACCGTCGACGGCACGACGTCCAGCGCCCGCACTACGAACCACGCCGTGTAGGAGGCCGGGAACACCACCCATACCGCACGCGGGCGGTCGAGCACGGCCGTGACGAGATACAGGAACGGCAGCAGCATCATCATCTCGGTGAGGATCTCGACGCTCGCCTCGGCGGGCGTGCCGATCAGAGCGAACGCAAGAGCCGCCACCGTCGGCCAGCGCTGCGCCAGGAAGGCCGGCCCGGCCGAGCGGCGCGATGCGGGGCGGGCCGTGCTCACGGCCGTCGTGGTGTCCATGAGGTCTCCCGGGGGCAGTGGTGGGGGATGCCTCCACGATCGGCGGCCGGGGCCGGCCGGGCGAGACCCGGGCGCCGGACAGGTCCGGAAATTTGGGATCCCTGTCCGCCGGACACGTCGCGTCCGGGCCCGGCCCCGGTTACGGTCGACGGTGTGGACGAACGACTCGTGGTGGTCGTCGGCTACGACCGGGCGGAGCTGCTCGACATCGCCTGCGTGACGACCACGTTCGCGGCGGCGAACCGGTTCGGCGCGGTCCCGGCGTACCGGGTCGAGCTGGCCACCCCCGGCGGGGCCGCGATCACCTGCGACACCGGGCTCGTGCTGGCCGGACAGCGACGGCTCGAGCGGCTCGTCGGAACGCTCGACACCCTCGTGGTCTCCGGTGGCTTCGGGCACATCGACATGGCAGACGACGCCCGGTTCGTCGGCCACGTGCGCCGCCTGGCGCGGGACAGCCGCCGGGTGGCGTCCGTGTGCACGGGCGCCTCCGTCCTCGCGGCCGCCGGTCTGCTCGACGGCCGTCGCGCCACCACCCACTGGGCGTTCGCCGATCGGCTCGCCGCGCGGTATCCGCAGGTGCAGGTGGATCCGTTGCCGATCTTCGTGCGCGACGGGCACGTCGCCACCGCCGCCGGCGTGACCAGCGCCCTGGACCTCGCCCTCGCGTTCGTCGAGGAGGACCACGGCCCCGACATGGCCCGCCGGGTCTCCCGGGCCCTCGTCACCTACCTGCAGCGGCCGGGCAACCAGGCGCAGATGAGCATGTTCACCACGGCCCCCGAACCGAAGGACCGCGGGATGCGGCGCCTCGTCGACCACATCACCACCCACCTCGACGGCGATCTGTCGGCCGCCGCGCTCGCCGCGCTCGCCGGGATGAGCGAACGGCACCTCACCCGGATGTTCCTGCACCACCTGCACGACACACCCGCCCGCTACGTCCGCCGGGTTCGGCTCGAGTCCGCCGCCGTCCTGCTCACCACCACGTCGCTACCGGTCACGGCGGTCGCGGCGCGCTGCGGCTTCGGCACGGCCGAGACGCTGCGGCAGGCGTTCACCCGTCGCTACGGGGCGTCACCGGCGGCGTTCCGCGCCGGTCACTCGCGTACCGCGGCCCGGCACACCGGGGTCGGCTGAGCGGGTCTCAGGACAGGTACTCGGGGTCCGGGCAGGTCTTGTGCGACCAGTCCGACCCGAGGCGGCCCTGGTGCGAGTCCTCCGGGCACTCGCCGCTGCGCTCGCCCGCGCGCGCCAGGGACACCACGACGGATTTCGAGGTAGGGCAATTGCTCTGGCGTGCAGTCGAATCCAGCGGTACCAGCTCGTTGGTCTCGGGATAGTAGGCGGCCGCCGAGCCGCGCGGCGTGTCGTACTCGACAATCCGGAACGACCGCGCGCACCGGACCCGCTCGTCGCCGTCCCACCGGGTGAACAGGTCGACCAGGTCGCCGTCGTCGAAGCCGAGGGCGGCGATGTCGTCGCGGTGCAGGAAGATCACCCGCCGCCCGCCCTCGATGCCGCGGTACCGGTCGCTCAGCCCGTAGACGGTGGTGTTGAACTGGTCGTGGCTCCGCAGGGTCTGCAGGATCACGTGCCCCGCGGGCACCTGCAGCACGTCGATCGGGGAGACCGCGAACTCGGCCCGCCCGGAGGCGGTGTGGAAGGAGCGCGAATCGCGCGGCGGATGCGGCAGGACGAAGCCGCCCGGCCGCCGCACGTTCACGTCGTAGCTCTCGCACCCGGGCACCACCCGCGAGATCAGGCCGCGGACGACGCCGTAGTCGTCGCGCATCGCCTTCCAGTCGAGGCCGTACCGGTCCCCCAGCGTGGCCTCGGCGATCCGGGAGACGATCTCGACCTCGGACTTCAGGTGCGCGCTCGCCGGCGGCAACGGTCCGCGGGACGCGTGGACCGAGCACGTGGAGTCCTCGACCGTCACGAACTGCGGGCCCGACGCCTGCACGTCCTGCTCGGTGCGGCCCTTGGCCGGCAGGATCAGCGCCGTCTCGCCGCACACGAGATGCGATCGGTTGATCTTGGTGGAGACCTGCACCGTCATCCGGGCCCTGCGCATCGCCGCCGCGGTGACGTGGGTGTCCGGCGCGGCCTGCACGAAGTTGCCCCCGAGCCCCATGAAGAAGCGGGCCCGGCCGTCGCGCAGGGCCCGGATGGAGTCGACGGTGTCGAAGCCGTTCTCGCGCGGCGGATCGAAGCCGAACTCCCGTTGCAGCGCATCGAGGAAGTGGGCCGGCGGCCGCTCCCAGATACCCATGGTGCGGTCGCCCTGCACGTTCGAATGCCCGCGCACGGGGAACAGACCCGCGCCCCGCTTGCCGACGTTGCCCTGCGCGAGGGCCAGGTTGGTGACCTCCTTGATGGTGGCCACCGCGTTGCGGTGCTGGGTCAGGCCCATCGCCCAGCAGAACACCGTTGCGCGCGAGTCGCGCAGCAGCGTCGCCGCCTCGGTGATCTGCTCCTGCGACAGCCCCGTGGCGGTGGTGACGACGTCCCAGTCGACGCCGGCGACGTGGTGGCGCCACTGCTCGAAACCGTGGGTGTGCCGTTCGATGAACTCGTGGTCGAGCGCGTCCCATTCCACGAGCAGCGAACCGAACGCCTGCAGCAGCGCGAGGTCGCCGTTCAG
>NZ_WVTE01000221.1:0-49402 GCF_009939605.1 Rhodococcus sp. YH1
GCGCGCCTGGCCGGCCGCGCCACCCGCGAGGCCGGCCGCCCGCGTGGGCTGGTGCTGGCTCCCACCCGCGAGCTGGCCACGCAGATCGCCGCGGTCGTCGAGCCCCTCGCGCGGGTCGCCGGGCTGCGGGTGACCACCATCTTCGGCGGAGTGTCGCAGAACCGGCAGGTCGACGCGCTGCGCCGCGGCGTGGACATCGTGATCGCCTGCCCGGGCCGCCTCGAGGACCTGATGCGGCAGAAGTTCGTCACGCTCGACGCGGTGGAGATCACCGTGCTCGACGAGGCGGACCACATGGCCGATCTCGGCTTCCTGCCCGGCGTGACGCGCATCATGAACGCGACCCCCAAGGACGGTCAGCGCCTGCTGTTCTCGGCCACGCTGGACAACGGCGTCGACAAGCTCGTCAAGCGGTTCCTGCGCAACGAGGTGCTGCACTCGGTCGACGAGGCGCACTCCCCGGTGGCGGCGATGACCCATCACGTGTTCGACGTCGACAACGCCGACACGAAGAAGGACCTCGTGCGGACCCTGGCGTCCGGTACGGGCCGGCGAATCCTGTTCATGCGCACCAAGCATCAGGCCCGCAAGCTCGCCCGTCAGCTCACCGAGTCCGGCATCCCGGCGGTCGATCTGCACGGCAACCTGTCGCAGAACGCGCGCGACCGCAACCTCGCGGCGTTCTCCTCCGGTGAGGCGCGTGTGCTCGTGGCCACCGACGTCGCGGCCCGCGGCGTCCACGTCGACGACGTGGAACTGGTGGTGCACGTCGACCCGCCGGCCGAGCACAAGGCGTACCTGCACCGTTCGGGCCGTACGGCCCGCGCCGGGAGCACCGGCGACGTCGTGACCGTGGTGCTGCCCGAGCAGCGCAAGGATCTGGCCGTCATCATGCGCAAGGCCGCGATCAAGGTCACTCCGGTGCGGGTGACGGCGAAGTCGGAGCACGTGCTGGACCTGGTCGGCGAGATCGCCCCGCACGTGAGCCCGTCGGTCAAGCAGGCCGCACCGGCCCCGTCCGGCGGTGGATCGCGACGGCCGGCCCGGCGCAGCGGCAGCGGGGCCGCTCAGCGCGGCGCCCGGCAGCACGGCGGCGGGGCCGCCCGGCAGCACGGCGGCGGGGCCGCCCGGCAGCAGGGCGCGTCGCGGCAGGAGCAGCCGGCGGCCCGGCAGGAACGCGCCGGCCAGGCCGGGGGGCGCCGGCGTCGCCCGAATCACACGTCGGCGACCGCCGCACGGTAGGTAGGTCCCCGCTTCCGGACCCGCTCAGCGCGGGGTGAACCGGTGCACGGCCAGCATCGCGTCTGCCGGCACCGGTTCGGTCGGGACACATTCGGCGAGCCGGGCGCGTACCGCCTCGGGGTCCAGATCGGCGCCGATCACGACGAGCCGGGTGGTGGCAGGGACGTCGCCCGTGCGCCGGACGGGGTCGAAGCGGATGTGGTCGCCGACGGTGTGCAGCAGGTAGGTGCGCGTGCGTCCCCCGGCGACGACGTGGACGTACCCCTTGATGCGGAACACCCCGGCCGGCTGGTCCTCGAGGAAGTCGACGAGGGCACGCGGGTGCAGCGGGACGGGGGACTCGAAGTCGACGGCTTCGTAGCCGTCGTGCAGGTGCGTGTGGTCGCCGTCCTCGTCGTGTTCCTCGTACAGCAACCGGTCGAGGCTGAGTTGTTCGCCGGGTTGCGGCTCGGGGCGTTCGGGGATGTCGAACAGCAACGCCGGGTCGATGCGCCCGTGCACGGTGGACACGATCGCGGCGCGGTCGTTGAGGCGGCACAGCAGTTCGAGCAACTCGTCGTGGGCGTCGCCGTCGATGCGGTCGGTCTTGTTGAGCAGCACGAGGTCCGCGAGCGCGACGTGCTGATCGAGTTCGGGATGCCGGTCCCGGACGGTGCCGAACTCGGCGGCATCGACGACGAGGACGAGACCGCCGTAACCCACGTATTCGTTGCCCGAGCCGACGACGAGCCGGATCATGTTGCGCGGCTCGGCGAGTCCGCTGGCTTCGACGACGATGACGTCGATGCCGGAGGTACGGTGCGCGAGCCGGTCGAGCATCGCGTCCATGTCGGCGACGTCGACGGCGCAGCACAGGCAGCCGTTGCTCAGCGAGACCATGGAGTCGACCTGCCCGGCGACCATCATCGAGTCGATGTTGACCGAGCCGAAGTCGTTGACGATCACGCCGATTCGCGCGCCGCGGTTGTTGCGCAGCAGGTGATTGAGCAGGGTGGTCTTCCCGGAGCCCAGGAATCCTGCGACGATCACCACGGGGATCCGCTTGTTCGCCATGAGGCGAGCCTAGCGGTGCGTCCCGCCGGCCGGTCCGGGACGGGACGCACCACGGGCCTCGTCAGTTGCCCCGGCGGATCCATTCCTCGAGATGCGGGGACTCGGTGCCGATCGTCGTGCCGTCGCCGTGACCGGTGTGCACCTTCGTCTCGGCGGGCAGGGCGAACAGCTTGTCGCGGATCGAGCCGATGATGGTCGGGAAGTCCGAGTACGAGCGTCCCGTCGCACCGGGACCGCCGGAGAACAGGGTGTCGCCGGTGAACAGCTCGCCCGCCTCCGGCAGGTACAGGCACGTCGAGCCGGGCGAGTGCCCGGGGGTGTGGATGACCTGGATGTCGGTGCCCGCCACCGTGATCCGATCCCCGTCCGCGAGCGGCCGGTGCGCGACACCGGGGTGGGTCATCTCCCACAGCACGTCGTCGGCGGGGTTGAGCAGGATCGGGGCGTCGAGCTTGTCGGCCAGCTCGGGGGCGACGGTGACGTGGTCGTTGTGCCCGTGCGTGCACACGATCGCCACCACCTTCCGGCCACCGACGGCGTCGATGATCGGCTGCGCGGTGTGCGCGGCATCGATCACGACCACCTCGTCGTCGTCGCCGACGAGCCAGATGTTGTTGTCGACCTCCCACTCGCCGCCGTCGAGGGCGAAGGTGCCGTGGGTGACGACCCGATCGATACGCAGAGTCACAGGACCACCACCGAGCGCAGCACCTCGCCGCGGTGCATGGTCTCGAACGCCTTCTCCACCTGGTCGAGGGCGATGCGCTCGGTGACGAACTTCTCGAGCGGCAGCCGGCCCTGCTGGTAGAGGTCGACGAGCATGGGGAAGTCCCGCTCGGGCAGGCAGTCGCCGTACCAGGACGACTTGAGGGACCCGCCGCGGGAGAAGAAGTCGATCAGCGGCATCTCGAGGGTCATCTCCGGGGTGGGCACCCCGACGAGGACGACGGTGCCGGCCAGGTCGCGGGCGTAGAACGCCTGCTTCCACGTCTCCGGGCGGCCGACCGCGTCGATGACCACGTCGGCGCCGAAGCCGCCGGTCAGCTCCTGGATCGCCTCGACCGCATCGACCTCGGCCCCGTTGATGGTGTGGGTAGCCCCGAGGTCGGTGGCCCACTCGAGCTTCCTCGGGTCCCGGTCGACCGCGATGATCTTGTTGGCGCCGGCGAGGCGGGCGCCCATGATCGCGGCGTCGCCCACGCCGCCGCAGCCGATCACCGCGACGGAGTCGCCGCGGGTCACCCCGCCGGTGTTCACCGCGGCACCGAGGCCGGCCATCACCCCGCAGCCGAGCAGGCCGACGACGGCCGGGTCGGCGCTGGGGTCGACCTTGGTGCACTGCCCTGCGTGCACGAGGGTCTTGTCGGCGAACGCGCCGATGCCCAGGGCCGGGGTCAGCTCGGTGCCGTCCTCGAGGGTCATCTTCTGCGTGGCGTTGTGGGTGTCGAAGCAGTACTGCGGGCGGCCGCGCTTGCAGGCGCGGCACTGCCCGCACACGGCCCGCCAGTTGAGGACGACGAAGTCCCCGACGGCGACCGAGTCGACGCCCGCACCGACGGACTCGACGACACCGGCGGCCTCGTGCCCGAGCAGGAACGGGAACTCGTCGTTGATGCCGCCCTCCCGGTAGTGCAGGTCGGTGTGGCACACGCCGCACGCGGCGATCGCAACGACGACCTCTCCCGGCCCCGGGTCGGGGATGACGATCGGCACGACCTCGACGGGAGCGCCCTTCGCGCGGGCGACGACGCCCCGGACCTGCTGTGGCATGACGGTGTCTCCTTCTTCTCGTGCGGTGCTCGCGCGACGTCGGCGACGTATCGCGGTATGCGCACACGCTATCGGCGGCGCGGCACCCCGGTACCTGATCGAAGGAGTGGATCGACCTGACCGAAAGACCAGTCCCCCACTTTCGACCCCGAAATGCCGAAGTTTCGTTGATCGAGTACGGAAGTCCGACTAAGCTTCGGTATGACCGCCCTCACAGGGCGCAGCGTCCAGGCGAGGCGACCCCTCGCAGGCCCGAGGAGTGCAATGTCGATCGCCAACACGGTGACCCTCCCCCACCCCCGCAGCGAAAGCTGGGACTGGCAGCTGCACGCGGCGTGCCGGGGCCACGAGTCGTCGGCCTTCTTCCATCCCGAGGGGGAACGTGGCCGCGCACGCGAACTGCGCGAGTACCGTGCCAAGCTCGTCTGCGCCCGGTGTCCGGTTCTCGAGCGCTGCCGCACCCACGCACTGGAAGTCGGTGAGCCGTACGGCATCTGGGGTGGCATGTCGGAGTCCGAGCGCCGCTCGCGCCGCGCCGCCGTGGATCGGTCGGCCCGGTGGGGCATGCTGGGGCGCTGACGCGACCCGCCTGCGCCGCGACGCGGCGCAGGCGCCGACCAGGGAGGCACGAATGGACTCACCCGGCCACCCCGGCCCGCCGATTCTCGTCGTCATGGGGGTGTCCGGCTCCGGCAAATCGACCGTCGCGGCACTCGTCGCCGAGGCCACCGGATGGGACCTGCTCGAGGGCGACGACCTGCATCCGCGTGCCAACGTGGAGAAGATGGCCGCCGGCCGGCCGCTCAGCGACGCGGACCGGGCGCCGTGGCTCGCGGCAGTCGGCGCGTGGATCCGGGACCACACCGGCCGGGGCAGGCCGGGGGTGGTGACGTGCTCGGCGCTGCGCCGCCGCTACCGGGACGACCTCGCCGGCGAGAACGTGGTCTTCGTGCACCTGGCGGGCACGCGCGAGCAGATCCGGGAACGGCTCCGCACGCGGCGCGGCCACTACATGCCGGCCGACCTGCTGGACTCGCAGTTCGACACGTTCGAGCCGCTCGAACCCGACGAGGCGGCGATCGTCGTCGGCATCGACGCCGAGCCCGCCGACGTCGCCGCCGAGATCGTGGCGCGGGCGGCCGAGTGGACGCGCGGGACGGACGTCAGCCCGCGGCCTTGATCCCCGCCTCGGCGCCGAGCGCGGCCGCCTCGCCGCGGGTGCTCACCCCGAGCTTGCGGAGCACCGAGGCCACGTGGAACTTGACCGTCGACTCGCTGACACCGAGCCGCTCGGCGATCACCCGGTTCCGCCGGCCCGCGACGAGGTGCTCGAGCACCTCCACCTCGCGTGGCGCGAGGGCCGCCAGCGCCTCGAGTGCGGGGCTGCCGGCCACGGGTGCGGGCATGTCGAGCGGTAGCCGGGCCGCGACCCGGCAGCCCCAGCCGGGCGTGGACTCGGCCTCCACGGTGCCGCCGAGGGTTTCGGCCCGGTCCCGTAGCTGCCGCGCGAGGTCGGCGGCGTCGGCCTCGCCGTCACCGTCGTCCCGGATGTCGATCAGCAGGTCGGTTCCGTCGCAGTTCCAGGCGACCCGGACGCGGCCGAGGTTCGCCTGCGCGGACATCGCGAGGACCGCGCCGCGGGCGAGGGCCCGGGCCGCATGCGCGACCTCGCCCGGCAGCGCCCGCCCGTCCACCGGCGGGGCGACCATCTCGAGGACCACCTCGCGGTGCCGGAGCAGACCGCGCAGTTCACCGTGCAGCCTAGCGAAGGCGGTGGTCACCGCCTCCTCGGCGAGTTCGCGGTGCCGGTCGACGGCCGAGCGCAGCCCGATGAGGGCATTGGTGGCGGTTTCGCGTGCGGTGATGCGGGCCCGGGTGTCGTCGAGGTCCCTCGACCGCAGCGTCGCGAGGATCGACTCGAGCGTCATCGCATGGGCCTCGGTGAGCTCGGCAACGGTCCGTGCGCGTTCGGAGGAGGCGGCGCGGGATTCGGCGAGGTACGCCGGGCTGGCGTTGCGGACCTGCAGCTGGATGCCGGTGGCCACCACGGCGAACAGGGCCCGGACCAGCTCGAGGGGAATCGAGCCGGTGCGGGCACCGCCCGGGACGAGCACGAGCAGCGTGTCGGTGGCGTCGAGGATCGCCCACACGTCGCGGTCCCGGCCCGCGATCCGGGCCGGGCCGCGACGGATCTGCCCGGTCGCGAGTTCGCTTCGGACGCGGTCGAGTTCGGCGATGGTCACGCGGTCGACGATCGCCGGGTCGCCGGCCACCTTGCGGGGCCGGCCGGTGCATTCCCGCGTGAAGATCACCAGGGCGGTGTGCGGGACCAGGTCGGTGAGCAGCGCCGAGAAGCGCTGGCCGATCTCGGTGAGCGGCCCGACCAGTACGTCCCGCAGATTCGTGATCAGCGTGTCGGGGGCCGGGATCGGGGTGTTCACTCCGGTCACGATAGCGCGCGCGGCCCGGCGACCGGCCCCGCCGATCAGTGTGTGGCCACCGAGGCGGGTGTGTCGGCGGACCGGGCGTCGGCGGTGTGCGCCTCGAACCGCAGCCGTCCCACGGCGACGGCGGCGAGCACGAGGGCGCCGGCGACGAGCAGGTAGAGCTGGGTGGGCGACCAGTGCAGGTCGAGCAGCGCACCGGCGACGATCGGCGAGGCGATGGCCCCGAGCCGGCCGACGCCGATGCCCCAGCCGACGCCGGTCGCCCGCACCGACGGCGCATACACCGAGGGCGTGATCGCGTACAGGCCCGCGATGCACCCGTTGACGAACACGCCGATGAGGGCGCCGAGGGCGAACGCGACGACCACCGCGACGGTGGCGGGGACGAAGACCACGAGCAGAGCGCCGGCGATCACCATGTACGACGCCAGGACCCGCTTCAGCGCGAATCGCGCGGACAGCGCGCCGAGCAGCGTTGCGCCGAAGATGCCGCCGAGGTTCAGCAGCACGCCCCCGGTGATGCCCTGGTCGGCCGACAGGCCCGCTTCGACGAGCAGCTTCGGCGTCCAGCTCGTCACGAAGTAGAAGGCGAACATGGTCAGGAAGAACGCGGCCCAGACGAGCAGCGTCGAGCGACGCTGCCGCGGTGCGAGGAGGCTGCCGACCCTGACGCCGGACCGCGGCCCGGAATCGTCGGCCTGTCGCGGCGCGGGCAGCGCGGCGAGCGGCTGGTGCCCGGCGCGGACCGCGAACGCGTTGATGCGGGCGAGGGCGTGGGCGGGCCGCCGGGCGAGCAGGAAGTCGAGGGATTCGGGCAGGCGGAGGTACACGACCGGGATGATCACCGCGGTGCAGACGCCGCCGAACAGGAAGACGGATCGCCATCCGTAGGAGTTCTGCAGCACGACGGCGATGATGCCGCCGACGGTGGCGCCGACGGCGTAGCCGGTGGAGTTCAGGCTCACCGCCAGCGCGCGCCACCGGTTGGAGGCGTACTCGCTGGCGATGACGTTGCTGCTGGCGAGGATTCCCCCGATGCCGACGCCGGTGAGGGCGCGCAGCAGCCCCAGCTGCAGGGCGCTCTGGCTGACCGCGGAGGCAAGCATGCCGATCGACGCGATCCCCAGGCAGAGCAGGATCATGCCGCGGCGGCCGATCGTGTCGGCCCACGGCGCGAGGAACAGCGAGCCCGCGGCCATGCCGAACAGGCCTGCGCTGAGCAGCAGGCCGAGCGCCGAACCGGACAGGCCCCACTCCTGGGACACCGACTGGGCGGTGAAGGCCATGACGAGCACGTCGAAGCCGTCGAGGACGTTGAGCAGCACGCAGATCGCCACCGCGCCCCATTGGAAGCGCGTCATCGGGCTGGTGTCGATGCGTTCACGTAGATCGATTGCCATGTATCGGGCCCCTGTTCGAAGGATGTGAGGCGAGTCACCTGCGAGGAGCGTGATGGATCGGATCACAACGAATCCACCCTCCTTCCGGATACCGGAAGGGCGCCGCCCGACTTTCCGCCATCCGGAAGTCGGGTGGCGCCCGTCACGTGCCGCCCGTCACGGTGGAGGCATCCGCCGGTCGCTCGGACCGGAACCATCCCCGTGGAGACGAGACAACCATGACGAAGATCGCCCGGAACCAGTGGTATGTGGCCGCCTACGGCCGCGAGATCGACCGGGAACTGTTCGCCCGGACCATCTGCGACGAGCCGATCCTGTTCTGGCGCACCGAATCCGGTGAGGTCACCGCAATGTCGGACCGGTGCGTGCACCGCCGCTTCCCGCTCTCGCAGGCGCCGAGCCGCCTCGCGGGCGACACGGTCGTATGCGGCTACCACGGCTTCACCTACGGGTCCGACGGCGGCTGCGTGGCCGTGCCGGGCCAGAAGCGGGTGCCCCGCACCGCGCGACTGAAGTCGTACCCGGTGGTCGAGCAGGACTCGTTCGTGTGGATCTGGATCGCCGACCCGGACCGTCCGGCCGGGCCCGATCCGACCCGCATCCCCCGGGCGCCGTGGCTCGACGCGCCCGGCTACGCCGTGGCCTCGGGCATGGAGCCGCTGCGGGCGCGCTACAGCCTGCTCGTCGACAACCTGATGGACCTCTCCCACGAGACGTACCTGCACGGCGGCTACATCGGCACCCCCGAGGTGGCCGAGACCCCCATCACCACCGAGGTCGACGACGAGGCCGGGATCGTCTACGTCTCCCGGCACATCGCCGACGCGGAATGCCCGCCCTTCTACGCCGAATCGACCGGCCTCGAGGGCCGCATCACCCGGTGGCAGGACATCGAGTACCACCCGCCGTGCCTGTACCTGCTGCACAGCCGGATCGCGCCCGTCGGCGTGCTGCCGCCCGAGACCGGACCCGACAGCGACGCGTTCCACGTCGAGGTGGTCTACGCGATCACCCCGGAGACCGAACACTCCACTCACGATTTCTGGTCGGTGGCAAGGGATTTTGCGCTCGAGGACGAGAAGGTCACCGAGTTCCTGCGCGAGAACAACCGCACCGTCGTGCTGCAGGACGTCGTCGCGCTCGACCGGCTCGAACAGGTGCTCGCCACCGAACCAGAGGGGTACCAGGAACTGAGCATCAACATCGACGCCGGCGCTCTGGCCGCGCGGCGGATCCTGCAGGCGATGACGGCGGGCGGCACCCTCGCCGAGACGAGGTAACCGATGTCCTCGCAACCGAACCGGATGCTGCGCGGGCCCAACGTGATGCGCGTCGTGTGGCTGCCCGGCTCCGACCGCCTCGAGGGAACGTGCCATTGCGGTGCCCGGCACGTCGCCGAGGATCCCGTCACGCTGTGGGACTGGCTGCTCGCTCATCCCGTCGGCCACGCCGACGCCCTCCCCCGGCCGCCCGAACCGACCCGCGAAGTCGCTCACGCGTAAGGACCCGACCATGACATTTCCGGAAAACAACTCCCCGGCAAACGAATTCGGCACCGACCTCGAAATCGTCGAGCGGACGGAACCCGCGGACGGCGTCGTCGCGTTGCGCCTGCGGCACCCGGACGGCGGGCCCCTGCCGCCGTGGAGTCCCGGCGCGCACATCGATCTCGTGCTCGACGAGGACCTCGTCCGTCAGTACTCGCTGTGCGGCGACCCGGCCGACACCGGGACGTGGCGCATCGCCGTCCTGCGCGAGGCCGACGGCCGCGGCGGCTCGCAGTACGTGCACGACAAACTCGCCGTCGGTGACCGCGTCCGCGTTCACGGACCCCGCAACAACTTCGACCTCGCCCCGGCGCCGCGCTACCTCTTCCTCGCCGGCGGGATCGGGATCACCCCGATAGTGCCGATGATCGCCGCGGCCGAGGCGGCCGGCGCCGACTGGTCCCTCGTCTACGGCGGCCGCCGCCGCGCCTCGATGGCGTTCGCCGACGACCTCGTCACCCGCTACCCGGGCCGGGTCACCCTCGTGCCGCAGGACGAACGGGGCCCGCTCGATCTGCCGTCGCTGCTCGGGGACCCGCGTCCCGGCACCCTCGTCTACTGCTGCGGCCCCGCCGGGCTGCTCGACGCCGTCACCACCGCCTGCGCCGACCGGCCCGCCGGGTCGCTGCGGATCGAACGGTTCGCCGCGAAGGAACAGTCCGCTCCGGTGCGCTCGGACGGCTTCGAGGTGGAGCTGGCCCTGAGCGGTACCACCGTCACCGTCGCGCCCGACGAGAGCGTCCTGGACGCCGTCGCCGCCGCGGGTGTGCAGGTGCTCTCGTCCTGCCGCGAAGGTACCTGCGGCACCTGCGAGACCACCGTGCTCGCCGGCACGGTGGACCACCGGGACTCCCTGCTGACCCCCGAAGAACAGGCCGCGCACGACACCATGCTGATCTGCGTGTCCCGCGCCGCCTGCCCCCGCCTGGTTCTCGAACTCTGACTGCCCGAATCCCGAGGTGACCGCCGTGACCGTCGCAATGCACCCGCCCACCCTCGACGACGACCCGTTCGACGACGCCGTCCTGGCCGACCCGTACGAGTTCCACGCCCGGCTGCGCGCCGCCGGACCGGTGGTGTACCTGCCCCGATACGACGTGTACGCGACGGGCAGGTTCGAGGAGGTCCACGCCTGCCTCACCGACTGGCGCACCTTCGTCTCCGGACGAGGGGTCGGCCTCGCCGACTTCGCCCACGAGACGCCGTGGCGTACCCCGAGCCTGCTGCTCGAGGCCGACCCGCCGGACCACACGGTGGTGCGGGCGGCCATGGGGGCCGTCGTCTCGCCGCGCACCGTGCGCGCGCTACGCGCCGGGTTCGAGGCCGAGGCCGACGCCCTGGCCGACGCGCTCGTGGCCCGCGGTGAGTTCGACGCCGTCACCGATCTCGCCGAGGTGTTCCCCCTGCGGGTGTTCCCGGACGCGGTGGGGATCCGGGAGGACGGCCGCGAGCATCTGTTGCCGTACGGCGCCATGGCGTTCAACGCCTTCGGGCCCCGCAACGACCGCGTGGAGAAGGCACTCGCCGCGTCCGGGCCGACGCAGGAGTGGGTCGCGGAGTCGTGCCGGCGGGAGAATCTCGCGCCGGGCGGGTTCGGCGCGCAGATCTGGGCGGCCGCCGACCGTGGTGACATCACCGCCGAACAGGCGCCTATGCTCGTTCGATCCCTGCTCACCGCCGGCGTGGACACCACCGTTCACGGCATCGCCAACACCGTCTACGCCATGACGCGGTTCCCCGGGCAGTGGCAGGCGCTGCACGCCCGGCCGGCGCTTTCGAAGTTCGCATTCGACGAGGCGCTGCGCTGGGAATCGCCCGTGCAGACCTTCTTCCGCACCACCTCCACCGACACCGAGGTGGCCGGCGTCCCCATCGGCGAGGGCCGCAAGGTCCTGCTGTTCCTCGGCGCCGCCAACCGCGACGAACGGCGATGGGGACCCGATGCGCACATCGTCGACATCCACCGCTCCGCCGGCGGACACGTCGCGTTCGGCATGGGCATCCACCAGTGCGTCGGTCAGCCGATCGCGCGGCTCGAGGCCGAGGTGCTGCTCACCGCGCTGGCACAGCGGATCCGGCGGATCGAACCGGCCGGGGATCCGGTGCCGCAACCGAACAACACGCTCAAGGGCTGGGCTAGCATTCCGCTCAGAGTCGAACCGGCCTGACCGGAGCAGTTCCCGAGGAAGGGGTGAGCACACCGTGACCCCCACCGGCGCCGCCCGCCCGGCCACCGGTTCCGTCACGGTACGCGCGCTCACCCTCCTGGAGGCGTTCACGCGCGAGCAACCCAACCTGACCCTGAGCGAGATTTCCCGGCGCACCGGCCTGCCGCTCACCACGGTGCACCGGCTCGCCGGGGATCTCACCGAGTGGGGCGCGCTGGAACGCGACTCGTCCGGCCGATTCAGCATCGGCCTCCGGCTGTGGCAGGTCGCGGCGCTCGCGCCGCGCGGCACGCTGCTGCGTGAGCTGGCGCTGCCCGTGATGGAGGACCTGTCGCAGATCACCCAGGAGAACGTGCAGCTCGGTGTGCGTGAGGGGACCGAAGTGGTGTTCGTCGAACGCCTGCGCGGTCAGCGGGCGGTGAAGACCCTCACCCGGGTCGGCAGCCCCTTTCCCATCCACGCGTCCGGCCTGGGACTCGTGCTGCTCGCGTTCGCACCGCGCTCCGTTCAGGAGGAGGTGCTGGCCCGGCCGCTGGAGCGGTTCACCGAACGCACCCTCACCTCCCCCGCCGAGCTGCGCCGGGTCCTGGCCGAGGTACGCCGCTCCGAGATCGCGGTGAGCGACCGGCAGGTGACGATGGAGGCGGTCTCCGTGGCCGCACCGATCTTCGAGCGGCCCGGCGTCGCGATCGCGGCGCTGTCGATCGTCGCCGCCGCGGACACCGCGCAGGTCACCGCACTGTCCCAACTGGTCCGCACCGCGGCCCGCGCGATCGGCCGCTCCCTGCGGCCCGGCGGATTGACGAGCAGCGATGGGTGAACCGGCCCGCACCGTGCCGCGGCTGCTGCTCGACAGGGTGGCCCGCACGCCCTACGCGGAGGCATTCCGGCACCCCAGCGGCGACGACTGGACGAGCGTGTCGTGGACCGAGGTGGCCGGCCGGGTCACCGCCCTCGCCGCCGGGTTGATCGGCCGTGGAATTCGCCCGGGCGCGCACGTCGCCGTCTGCGCCGCCACCAGCTACGAGTGGATCCTCGCCGACCTCGCGATCGTGTGCGCCGGGGCGGTCACCGTGCCGGTCTATCCCGCCACCCCGCCGACAGAGGTGGTGGCACTGCTCCGGCACTCGGGCAGCGTGCTGACCTTCACCGACCGGCCGCTGCCCACCGCGCCGGTGCTGCACCTGGACCGGCTCGGCGAACTCGAGGCCGAGGGCCGACGGCTCCTGGCCGCCGATCCCGGAGCGGTCGCGGCCCGCATCGCGGGCGTGACGCCCGACCACCTGGCCACCCTGATCTACACCTCCGCCTCCGACGGCACCGCCAAGGGCGCGTGCCTGCCGCACGCCGCCGTCACCTACGAGGCCCGGGCCATGGCCCGCCTGGGCATGCTCACGCCCTCGGACCTGCAACTGCTGTGGCTGCCGCTCTCCCACGTCTTCGGACGTGCGCTGCTGTTCGTGGGCGTGCACCTGGGCGTGCCGACGATCGTCGACGGCCGTGCCGATCGGGTCGTGCAGCGCCTCGGCGAGGTCCGGCCGACATTCCTCGGGTCCGTTCCCCACGTGCTGGGCAAGATCCGCGCCGGCGTGGAGTCCGGTGCCGCGGATCTGGGCCGGTTGCGGTTCGTGATCTCCGGCTCGGCGCGGCTCGACCGTCCGCTGGCCGAGTGGTTCGAAGGGGCCGGCGTGCCGGCACTCGAGGGATACGGCCTCACCGAGACCGCGGGTCCGTGCTGCGTCAACCGCCCGGACAGCCGGCGCCTCGGTTCCATGGGCCGGCCGCTGCCCGGCACGCAGGTGCGCATCGCCGCCGACGGGGAACTGCTCGTCCGCAGCCCCGCCGTCATGTCCGGATACCACGACGACGCCGAGCGCACCGCCGCGGTCCTCGACCGCGACGGGTGGTTCCACACCGGCGATCGCGCCGTCGTCGACGACGACGGTTTCGTCACCCTGCGCGCCCGCAAGAAGGAGGTGTTCAAGACCTCCACCGGCAAGTACGTCGCGCCGGTCGCCGTCGCACGCCGGTTCCGGGCACTGTTGCCCGGCGCGGACCTCGTCGTGGTGGGCGAGCACCGCCCCTACTGCGTAGGACTGGTGGTCCCCACCTCGGGCCGGGCGATCCCCCCGGCCGAGGCCGCGGCCGCCGTCGCCCGGCTCAATGCGGAGCTCGGCCGCTGGGAACGCATCCGCCGGTTCACCGTGCTGCCCGCACCGCTGCCGCCCACGGAGGTCGACGCGCACGGACGCCCGCTGCGGGAGCGGGTGCTCGCGCGCTGCGCCGAGGTGGTGCGCCGGCTGTACGAGGGTTGATCAGGGGCGGTAGCCCGGCTCGGTGCGACCGGCGTCCCAGGTGCGATCGGCGTCCCAGGTGGACACCGCCCAGATCACCACCACGTCGATCGCGATGATCGCGAGCGACCATCCCGGGTAGTAGGGCAACCACAGGAAGTTCGCGATGATCGACAGCGCCGCGATGACGATCGCGGCGACGCGCGCCCACGTGGCTCCCGTGACGAGAGCGAGACCGATCACGGCCACGAGGATGCCCAGGATCAGATGCACCCAGCCCCACGCCGAGACGCTCCAGGAGAAGGTGTACTCCTGGCCGACCACGATGATGTCGTCCTTGGCGATCGCGGCGATGCCCTGCAGAACCTGCAGGACGCCGACCGTCGCGAGCAGGATGCCGGCCGCGATCGACGTGCCCGCGGCGAAGCCCTGCTTCAGGCCGGACCCCGTTGCAGGTCCACTGTCGTGGCGGACCGCGGCGGGGCCGCCGGCCTCGTGGGCACCACCACCGTGGCGCGCGGACGCACCCGCCGCTGCCGTGGAACCGGCACCGGCCGTGGCACCTGCACCAGCCGTCGAACCTGTGCCGGCCGTCGAACCTGCACCGGCCGTGGCACCCGCACCGGTTGGAGAACCCGGGGTAACGCTCGAACCTTCGGACACGACAGCTCACCTCTCCCGTTTTCGAAGCGATCCTTCACAGTGTGCGCCGCCGGACGAGAGCGTGGAGCAGGTTCCGAGGGTGAAAAATGTCGGCATTGCCCGGACAAGGGGGCCGCCGCGGTGGGAGAAGGATCCGGAGAGTGCCGGAGGGAGTGGAGCTAAGGGGACTCGAACCCCTGACCCCCACACTGCCAGTGTGGTGCGCTACCAGCTGCGCCATAGCCCCGTGCAGAACAACCGTGCCACCCGCGGTGGCCTCTCACGACGAGAGGCGAGAGTATTCACTCTCGCCTCTCGCGGTGATGGTGGAGCTAAGGGGACTCGAACCCCTGACCCCCACACTGCCAGTGTGGTGCGCTACCAGCTGCGCCATAGCCCCGTACTCGGATCGTCACCCGGGATTCACTCCCCGGTGCGAGAAGAAAATTACACCATCGCCGTCGACGACAACAAATCGCCTGGTCAGTGGCGACGGTGCGGGCGACGGTGGTCGAACGGCCGACCACCGTCGCCGCCGCCTCAGCCGAGTTCGGCCACCCAGTTGTCGTTGCCGAGGGCGTCGATCACCGTGCCGTTGTGCACCACCGCGGGGGTGCCGGACGCGCCCGCCGCCGCGAGCGCCTGCCGTCCCGCCTCCGCGTCGACGGCGGCCTGCTCCACGCGCGCGCCGTCGGCGACGCACTGCGCCGCCTCGTCGGACGCCCCGGCGTCCCGCGCCATCTGTGCCAGCTCGGCGTTGGTGAGGTCGCTGTCGCTCCGCTCGGCGGGCTGGTTCTCCGGCGAGAGCAACGCGGCGTGGAACGCGGAGAACGCCGTCGCATCACCGGTCTGCGCGACGCACTGGCCGGCCGCGACCGCGCGGGTCGAGTAGTCGCCGCTCGCGGAGAGCTGATCGAGGAACGCGAGCATGTGGTACCGCACGGCGACGTCGCCGGCGTCGACCGCCTGCGCGAGTTCCTGGCCGTGCTTGTGCTCGAGCTCGGCGCAGTACGGACACAGCGGATCCTCGAACAGGTCGATCGTGGTCGCGGCGTCGGGAAGACCGAGCACGATGACACCGTCGTCCTGCAGCTCCACCTGCACCGCGGTGTTCTGCACCGTCCCGTAGCCCTCGTTGCGCGCCTTGCCCCGGTTCGACTGCCACAACACCCCCCCGATGACCAGCACCGCGATGACCAGGACCGCGATGCCGCCGAGGATGAAGGTGGACTTGCTCGACGTCGGCTCCGGCGTGTACTTGACCGGTTTGACCTTCTTCGCGCTCACGGAATCTGCCCTTCGCTGCTCGGGGATCGATGCGGGATCACTCTGCCATCGCGGGCTGAGTGCGTGCTGAGAGCCTCGCCCGTGAGCCGAGACCGAGCGCGAACGGACTGCGCGGGAACACCGTCAACCACCCGGCCAGGGCGAGGAAGCCGAGGTCTCGTGCGATCTCCCCGGCGTAGTCCCAGCCGTTCACGTCCGCCGCTCCACCGCCGCCGAAGCATCCGCAGTCGATGGACAGGCCACGGGCCCAGACCGAGGCGATCACCGCGATCAAGGTCAGCAGCGCAGCCGCGCCCACGACCGCTGCGGCGCGCACCGCGAGTCCGATCAGCAGCAGCAGGCCGAGCACGAGTTCGAGGATCGGCAGGCCGGCCGCAACGGGCCGTACGAGCGCCTCGGGCAACAACTGGTATGCGCGGACGGCCACGACGGTCTGTGACGGATCGGCGAACTTGATCCATCCGGAGATCAGCCACACGGCAGCGAGACCGAGCCGGGCGATCAGGCTGAACAGGGGAATCCACACCCCTTCGACAGTACCGACGACTGGGGTCAGATCTCCGTGGCTTCGGTCACTGTAGGTTTCCGGGCGGGCCGCGGCGCCAGCGCCCAGGGCACGGCGACGAGCAGCATGACGGCGCCGGTCACGGCGAAGGCGGCCCCGTACGACACCTGCTGAGCCAGGATTCCGGCGGCGACCGGTCCGATCACCGCCCCCACATCCGCGGTCATCTGGAACGTCGCCAGCACCGGGCCCCCGCGCGCCCTGCTGCCGACCACGTCGGCGACGGACGCCTGCTGGGCCGGGTTCATCAGGCCGGACCCGACGCCGGCCAGCAGCGACGTCGCGAAGAACAGCGCGAGGTTCGTGGTGAGGCCCATCGCGATCGTGCTGGTCCCGCACACCACCAGCCCCAGCAGGACGAACGGGCGGCGGCCGAACCGGTCGGACAACCGCCCGGAGACCATCAGGACCAGGGCATTGCCCACGGCGAACACCGTCAGTGCCACCCCGGCGAGGCCGGCATCGCGCCCGAGGACCTCCACGACGAACAGCGGCACCATCGCCACCCGCACGCCGAAGACGACCCAGCCGTTGGCGAAGTTCGACCCGAGCGCGGCCCGGTACACCGGCGACCGCAGAGCCTCCCGCAGCCGCATCACCGGCATGGCGCCGCCGGAGTCCGGCACGGCAAGCGCGGAGTGACGCAGGCTCACGAACACGACCGCCGCCGCGACGAGCAGCGCCACCGCATAGATGAGGAACGGTGCCCGCAGGCCCAGCCCGACCAGGGCGCCCCCGGCGAGGGGGCCACCGATGTTGCCGAGCAGGAAGCTCGTCGCGTAGAGCCCCGACACCCGGCCCCGCGCGTTCGGCGGCGAGATGCGAATCAGCAACCCGAGCGCCGAGACGGTGAACATGGTGGAGCCGATGCCGCCGAGCGCCCGGAACAGCAGCAGCTGCCAGTAGTCCGTCGCGAAGGCGCAGGCGCCGGTGGACAGCGCCACGATGAGCACACCGGCGGTGTACACCGGCCGCTCCCCCAGCCGCTGCACGAGGTTTCCGCTCGCGGGGGCGAACAGCAGGCGCATCGCCGCGAACGCCGAGATGACGACGGACGCCGCGGTGACCCCCACCCCGAAGCTGCGCGCGAACTGCGGCAGCGCGGGTGCGACGAGACCGAAACCGAGGGCGATGACGAAGGCCGCGCTGACCAGGACCCAGATCTCCCGCGGCAGGGCGGCGTCGCGTGTTCGCATGATGGCCTGATGTTAGCGACGCGCACGACCGGGAGGGCGGGCGCGTCCCGCCGGTGCGGGCTCAGCCGAGGACGTGGGACACCAGGTCCCGCGCCGCGTCCTGGACGCGGGCGAGATGCTCCGGGCCGAGGAACGATTCGGCGTAGATCTTGTACACGTCCTCGGTGCCGGAGGGCCGGGCCGCGAACCACGCGTTCTCCGTCGTGACCTTCAGGCCCCCGAGCGCGGCACCGTTGCCCGGCGCGGCGGTGAGGGTCGCGGTGATCGGCTCGCCGGCGAGTTCGGTGGCGTCGACCTGGTCGGGCGAGAGCTTCGCCAGGACGGCCTTCTGCTCGCGCGTCGCGGGCGCGTCGACCCGGGCGTACGACGGGTCGCCGTAGCGCTCGGCGAGCTCGGCGTAGCGCCGGGAGGGGGTCGTGCCGGTCACGGCGGTGATCTCGGACGCGAGCAGGGCCAGCAGGATGCCGTCCTTGTCGGTGGTCCACACCGAGCCGTCGCGCCGCAGGAAGGAGGCGCCGGCGCTCTCCTCTCCACCGAAGCCGAGGCTGCCGTCGAGCAGGCCGGGAACGAACCACTTGAAGCCCACCGGCACCTCGAGCAGACCCCGGCCCAGGCCCGCGGCCACGCGGTCGATCATCGACGAGCTCACGAGGGTCTTGCCGACCTTCGCCTCGGCCGACCATCCGGACCGGTGCCGGTACAGGTAGTCGATGGCGACCGCGAGGTAGTGGTTCGGGTTCATCAGCCCCCCGTCGGGGGTGACGATGCCGTGCCGGTCGGCGTCGGCGTCGTTGCCGGTCGCCAGGTCGTAGCGGTCGCGGGCGCCGATCAGCGACGCCATCGCGTTGGGCGACGAGCAGTCCATCCGGATCCTGCCGTCGGTGTCGAGGGTCATGAACCGCCAGGTGGCGTCGACGAGCGGGTTGACGACGGTCAGGTCCAGCCGGTGCCGCTCGGCGATCTCGCCCCAGTAGTCGACGCTGGCGCCGCCGAGCGGATCGGCGCCGACGCGCAACCCGGCGTCGCGGACGGCGTCGAGATCCACGACGTTCGGCAGGTCGTCGATGTAGGCGGCGAGGAAATCGTGCCGGCCGGCGTCGGCGAGCGCCCGGACGGCGGGCACCCGGCGCACCCCGTTCAGCCCCGCGGCGAGCAGTTCGTTGGCGCGCGCCGCGATCGCCGACGTCGCATCGGTGTCGGCGGGCCCGCCGTGCGGCGGGTTGTACTTGAAGCCGCCGTCGCGGGGTGGATTGTGCGACGGGGTGACGACGATGCCGTCGGCGCGGGCACCGGATCCAGCGCCGGCGTTGTGCCGCAGGATCGCGTGGCTCACGGCCGGGGTCGGCGTGTAGCGGTCGCGAGCGTCGATCACCACGTCGACGCCGTTGGCGGCGAGCACCTCGAGTGCGCTCGTCCACGCCGGCTCCGACAACGCGTGGGTGTCGCGGCCGAGGAACAGCGGACCGGTGATCTGCTGCGCCGCCCGGTACTCGACGATCGCCTGGGTGGTGGCGAGGATGTGCTGCTCGTTGAAGGCGCCGTCGAGGCTGGAACCGCGGTGACCGGAGGTGCCGAAGGCCACCTGCTGCATCGGATCCTGCGGGTCCGGCGTCACCGTGTAGTACGCGGTGACCAGGTGCGCGAGGTCCTCCAGATCCTCCGCCGCCGCCGGTTGTCCCGCTCGTTCGTGCGCCATGTGACCTCCTCGTCCACCCGACCTTGCCCTGCTCATCTTGCCCGCCCGGCGTGCCCGGCGCGCGCCGATCGCCGTCGTTCAGGACGTGAGGGCATACCCGGCCCAGGCCGCGGCCGTGCCGGCGAGCACGCTCACCGCCGCATACACCGTCGCGGTGACCGGGCGGCGCACCCGGACGAGACCGACCGTCTCGACGGCGAACGTCGAGTAGGTGGTCAGGCCCCCGCAGAACCCCGTGCCGAGCAGCGCGAACGTCGAGGGCGCGAGCGCAGCCCCGGACAGCACACCGAGCAGCAGGCAACCGAGGACGTTGACGGTCAGGGTCGCCACCGGGACGCTGCGGTAGGAGCGGACGTGCCGGCCGGCAAGATAGCGCAGGACCGCTCCGGCACCGCCGCCCAGGGCGACGAGCAGGACGGTCATCGGGCCGTCCGGTGCCGCCACGCCTCGCCGGCCGCCATGCCGGCGCGCGCCGCCGCGAGTGCCCCCACGAGCGTCACGGCCACATAGACGACGGCAGTCGCGGGGTGGCGGACCGCGTCGACGGCGAACGTGGAGAAGGTGGTGAACCCGCCGAGCACACCGACGCCGAGGAACAGGCGCCACAGCCGGTCGGGACCGAGCATTGCTGCGACGACGCCGAGCAGCAGCGAACCGGCGATGTTGATCGCCGCGATCGTCCAGATGCCGGGGAATTGCACGGACAGCGCGTATCGGGTGACGGCACCCACCGCGCCGCCCGCGGCGACGACGGCCGTCGGCTTGTACTCCATGCCGGTAACCGTAGAGGTCCGGCATATGCGAAGGACCCCGGCCGGGTGGCCGGGGTCCTTCGCGTTTCCGGTGGAGCTGCCGGGAATCGAACCCGGGTCCTCCGCCGCCTCGCCAGGGCTTCTCCGTGTGCAGTTCGCTATGTCTCTACTTGGATCTCCCGGTCCCGCGAACAAGCCGAGATGACGATCCCAGTCGCTGTTTGTTGTCCCGTCCGGCTCCGCGACCGAGCCGTACGGTGGAGCTCCCTAGTCGATGCCAGGATCCGGGGCGGGAGCACACCCGGTCTGACAGAGACGCACTCGCTTAGGCAGCGAGGGCGTACTCGCGCTGAGTAGACTCGGCGCTTATTGGTTTGCAGCGACGCTTACGGTGGTCTCTTGCCTGCACCGACACGCTTCCCCTAGCTCAACGTACGCAGTCGAAACCGTTCAGCCCCGTACGTACCTGCGGCCTTCGCAGGACTACCCACTCTAACGCGCGGACCCCCCTCCGTCATTCCCATTTCCACCGTGATGCGAATGACGTGGCTCACAGCCCTCAGGCGGCCGCGGTGATCATGCCGACGGCGGTGAGGGCGAGCACCATTCCGGTCATCTGGCCCCGCCCGATGCGCTCGCCCAGCACGACCATCGCCAGCAGCACGGTCGCCGCCGGGTACAGCGCGCCGATGACGCTCACCAGCGACAGCATGCCGCCCTGGAAGGCGAACATCAGCGCACCGTTGGCGATCACGTCCAGCACCGCGACCGCGATGATGTGCGGATAGACCCGGCTCGGCGGCCGGATCATCTGCCGCACGCCCAGGGCCACCGCCCACACGACGAGTGTCGCCGTGAGCCGGGACATGCCGAGGGGCCACAGGCCGGTGCCCTCGGGGACGCGGTGCAGCGCGACGAACATCAGCGCGAACGCGACTCCGGAGCCGACGGTCAGCCACGCCACGGTGGCGGTGAATCGGGGTTGCTCGTCCCCGGCGACGCCTTCCTTCGATTCGCGACTGACCAGCACGACGGCGACGAGGGCGATCGCGATGCCGGCGTAGGCGACCGGTCCGGGCCGCTCCCCCGTCGCGATCCCGACGAGCACCGGGATACCGGCCACGAGCACGGCGGTGAGCGGGGACACCACCGACATCGGGCCCGCGGCGAGCGCGAGATAGAACCACCAGATCGCGAGCCCGCCGGCGACACCGGCCGCCGCACCCCAGCCGAGGGACTCGGGGGTGAGGTCGCCGCCCACGAGCGGCGCGACGGCGAGCACCAGCAGCAGCGACAGCGGGTACGAGACGATCACGAACCGCAGCGCCGCCACCCGGCGGGACGCGACCCCGCCGAGGAAGTCGCTCACCCCGTAGCCGACCGCGGCCACCAGGGCGAGCACGATCGCCGTCAGCGCATGCCCTTCACCCGCCGGCCGAGCTCGCGGGTCACCTCGCGCTCGGCGGTGCGACGGGCCAGGTCCTGCCGCTTGTCGTAGTCCTGCTTGCCCTTGGCCAGCGCCAATTCGACCTTCACCTTGCCGTCGGAGAAATACATCGACAGCGGGACCAGGGTCTGGTTGCCCTCGCGGGTCTTGCCGACGAGGTTGTCGATCTCCCGGCGGTGCAGCAGCAGCTTGCGGGTGCGCCGGGGCGCGTGGTTGGTCCACGTGCCGTGCCCGTACTCGGGGATGTGCAGCCCGCGCAGCCACACCTCGCCGTCGTCGACGGTGGCGAACGCGTCGACGAGCGACGCCTTGCCCTCGCGCAGGCTCTTGACCTCGGTGCCCAGGAGCGCGACTCCGGCCTCGTACGTGTCGAGAATGGTGTAGTTGTGCCGTGCCTTGCGATTCGTGGCGATGACCTTGCGGCCCTTTTCCTTCACTTTCGGGCCCCTCCGGTCCTCGATGCGTCCGACAGATCTGTGTACAGCATAGGTAGCGGACGCAACGAGATATTCCCGCGCACCGACGCGCGGCTATTCACGCACGTACAGGCGCAGGGTGACGTAGGCGGTCAGGGCCGCCATGCCGACGCCCACCAGCACCAGGATCGGCGAGACCAGCAGCACGTCGCTGTTGGAGATGCGGGCGACGATGTTGGCCTCGTAGACCTCCGAGAGCACCTCGTCGACGAAGGCGCCCTTCGCGACGAACAACCCCGCGATCGCCAGCGCCGCGCCGATCACGGCCGCCACGACGGCCTCGAGCAGGAACGGCAGCTGGGTGTACCAGCGGGTGGCGCCGACCAGCCGCATGATGCCCACCTCGGTGCGGCGGGTGAACGCGGCGATCTGCACCATGTTCGCGATGAGCAGGATCGCAGCGACCGCCTGGACCGTGGCGATCGCGAATGCGGCGTTGCGGACGCCGCCCAGCACGCTGAACAGCCGCTCGACGAGGTCCTTCTGATTGAGCACGCTGTCGACGCCGGGACGGACGGCGAACTGGTCCTCGATCACCCCGAAGCGGTCGGGATCCGAGAGCTTGATCTTGAACGAGGCCGGGAAGCTCTCGGCGCTGACGAGCTCGGCGAGCTCCGGCTGGTCCTTGAAGACCCGCTCGGTCGCGTCGGCGACGGCGTCCTCGCGGTTGAGGTACTGCACCGACACCACCGCCGGGGTGTTCTCGAGGTCCGAGCGCAGGGTGCGGCAGATGTCCTGTTCGCAGTCGGGGTCGAGGGTCGAGATGTCGTCGGTGAGGAACACCTGCACCTCGACCCGGTCGAGGAAGATCTGCTGCGTCTTGTCGGCCATCTGCACGACGAGCAGACCCGCGCCGAACAGGCCGAGGGAGATCGCGGTGGTCAGGATCATCGCGACGGTCATGGTCAGGTTGCGGCGCAGGCCGGTGACGACCTCGCTCAGGATGAAGCTGGCACGCATGGAGTGTCGAAGTCCTTCGGTTGCCGGAGGGGCGAGAGCGATGGGAGCGGGAGAGCGCGGTCAGCGACCGACGCCGTAGACGCCGCGCGCCTCGTCGCGCACGACCCGACCGAGATCGAGCTCGACCACGCGGCGCCGCATGGAGTCGACGATGTGGTGGTCATGGGTGGCCATGAGCACGGTGGTGCCCGTGCGGTTGATGCGCTCGAGCAGCATCATGATGTCCTGGCTGGTGTCCGGGTCGAGATTGCCGGTCGGTTCGTCGGCCATGAGCACCAGGGGCCGGTTCACGAAGGCCCGGGCGATCGCGACGCGCTGCTGTTCGCCGCCGGACAGTTCGGTGGGCAGGCGGTCGGCCTTGCCGGACAGGCCGACGAGGTCGAGCACCTCGGGCACGGTGCGAGCGACGACCGAGCGGGGCTTGCCGATCACCTCGAGCGCGAACGCGACGTTCTCGGCCACCGTCTTGCGCTGCAGCAGCCGGAAGTCCTGGAATACGCAGCCGAGGTTCTGCCGCAACCTGGGCACCCGGCGCGCCGACAGGCGGTTGACGTGGAAGTCCGCCACGTGGATGTCACCGGAGGTGGGCGTGTCGTCACGCAGGAGCAGCCGCAGGAAGGTCGACTTCCCGGAACCGGACGGGCCGATGAGGAAGACGAACTCGCCCTTGTCGATCTCGACGCTCACCTTGTCGAGGGCGGGCCGGGTCGACGTCTTGTACGACTTGGACACATTCTCCAGGCGGATCACGCCGCCATGCTAGCCGTTATCGGACGGTGACCTAAGGAACCGACTCGCCGGTAGGTTCGGCGGGGGACGAATCGCCGAGGCCGGGAATCGGAATCTCGGGCAGCCGCAGGCCGGGCTGAGTCGTCGTGGTCGTCGGGGCCGGGGCCTCGGGAACGGTGCGCGAACCCGCTCCGCCGGGCGTGGATCCGGTCCCGGTCGGCGCCGGCGTGGTCGTCGTCGGGGTCGGCTCCGTACTGGTCGGCGTGGGGCTCGGTTCGGCGGTGGTGGGCTCGGGCACGTACGGCACGTACGGCGTCTCGCTGACGACCACCGCGCCCGGCGGCGCCGTCGCCGTGCCCTGTTCCTCCTCCGGGTTGAGGTACAGGTAGAGCACCCACAGCCCCAGCCACACGAGGCACAGGGCCAGGGTGGCGGTACGCAGCCGGCCGCCGAAGACGTGGTCCGGGATGTGGAACCTGCGAGGCTCGCTCACCGCACCGCCTCGATCCCGTGGATCGGGGTGGACGTGTCGAGCTGTGGATGGACGGTGAGGCCCTGCCGGCGCAACGCGAGCGCGACCCGCACGCGCAGTTCCCGTCCCACCTGGAACTGCTTCCCGGGCAGGGTGCGCGCGACCATGCGAACGCTGACCTGGTCGACCTCGAGGCTCTCGACGCCCATCACGGTGGGCTCGTCGAGCAGCAGTTCCTTCAGCTTCTCGTCCTCGAAGGCATTGACGCCGACCTCGTGCAGGATGTCGTTGACCTCCGCGATGTCGGCCGTGACCGGGATCGGCACGTCGACGACCGCACGGGCCCAGTCCTTGGAGAGGTTGACGGCCTTGTTGATCTGCCCGTTGGGCACGGTGATGACCTCGCCGGCGGCGTTGCGCAGCTTGGTGACGCGCAGGGTGACGTCCTCGACCGTGCCGACGGCGTCGGCGGAGGCCCCGGTGACCGAGATCTGGACCGTGTCACCGAACCCGTACTGCCGTTCGGTGATGATGAAGAATCCCGCGAGAATGTCCTGGACGATGCGCTGGGCGCCGAAGCCGAGCGCCGCGCCGAGGACGGTCGCGGGGGCCACCAGGCTGCCGATGGGCAGCGCGAGGTAGTCGAACACCTTCAGGGTGGCGACGATGTAGACGAACGTGATGACCACCCAGGTGATCACCTGCGCCACCGAGTGCCGGTGTTTCGTCACCTCCGAGCGCACCAGCGCGTCGGACTGCTGATACGTCTCGTCGATGCGGCGGGTGATGCGGCCGCCGGTCCAGCTGACGAACCGCGCGACGAGCACAGCGCCGAGCACGGTCAGGGCGATCTGCAGACCGCTGGTCGACAGCCAGTCGAGGAGCCTGGTACCGGGAAACAGGGTGGATCCTCCGTAGCCGTGTTATTGATTCTGCTTCTGGTTCTCGCGCATGCGCCACCGGATGCCCTCTTCGAGGAACCCGTCGATGTCGCCGTCGAGGACGGCGGCCGGGTTGTTCACCTCGTACTCGGTGCGCAGGTCCTTGACCATCTGGTACGGGTGCAGGACGTAGGAGCGCATCTGGTTGCCCCACGAGCTGCCGCCGTCGCCCTTGAGCGCGTCCATCTCCGCGCGCTCCTCCTGCCGCTTGCGTTCGAGCAGCTTGGCCTGCAGCACGCGCATGGCCGAAACCTTGTTCTGCAACTGCGACTTCTCGTTCTGGCAGGTGACGACGATACCCGTGGGGATGTGGGTCAGGCGCACCGCGGAGTCGGTGGTGTTGACGGACTGCCCGCCCGGGCCGGACGAGCGGTACACGTCGACGCGGATGTCGTTCTCGTCGACGTCGATGTGGTCGGTGGTCTCGACGACCGGCAGCACCTCGACCTCGGCGAACGACGTCTGGCGGCGGCCCTGGTTGTCGAAGGGGCTGATCCGCACGAGCCGGTGGGTGCCCATCTCGACCGACAGGGTGCCGTACGTGTAGGGCGCCTTGATCGCGAAGGTCGCGGACTTGATGCCGGCCTCCTCCGCGTACGAGGTGTCGTACACCTCGACCGGGTAGCCGTGCTTGTCGGCCCACCGGATGTACATGCGCATGAGCATCTCGGCCCAGTCCGCGGCGTCGACGCCGCCGGCGCCGGCGCGGATGTTGACCAGCGCGTCGCGCTGGTCGTACTCGCCGGACAGGAGCGTGCGCACCTCCATCGCCTCGATGTCGGTGCGCAGGCCGGCCCGCTCGGCGTCGGCGTCGGCCATGGCGGCGGCGCGGTCCTCACCCTCCTCGCCCTCGGCGAGTTCGTAGAGCACCGGTAGGTCGTCGAGCCGGGAGCGCAGCTCCTCGACGCGGCGCAGTTCGCCCTGGGCGTGCGAGAGCTGGCTGGTGACCTGCTGCGCGTGCTCCTGGTCGTTCCACAGCTCCGGGTCGGCGGCCTGGTGCTCGAGTTCGTCGATACGCCGACGCAGCTCGTCCACGTCGAGAACCGCCTCGACGGTCTCGAGGGTGGTCGCCAGTTCGGCCAGGTCTGCGGAAACATCGGGATGCACGATTCCCAAGGTTACCGGGTGTGCGGCGGTACCTCGCCACCGCTCGGGGCCCGGTGGGCTCTCGGCTAGCGTCTGAGGCATGAGCACCGACCTCTCGGCCGATCTGGACCTCGCCCTGCGCCTCGCCGACGAGGCGGACGCCATCACGCGCACCCGGTTCGGCGCCCTCGACCTGACCGTCACCGACAAGCCGGACCTGACACCGGTGTCGGATGCCGATCTCGGCGTCGAACGCGCCGTGCGCGGCACCCTCGGCGCCGAGCGCCCGGGCGACGCGATCCTCGGCGAGGAGTTCGGCGGCGACGCGGTGTTCACCGGCCGGCAGTGGGTGGTCGATCCGATCGACGGGACGAAGAACTTCGTGCGCGGCGTGCCGGTGTGGGCCAGCCTCATCGCCCTGCTCGACGACGGCGTGCCCGTGGTGGGGGTGGTGAGCGCCCCGGCGCTGAACCGTCGCTGGTGGGCCGCGGCGGGCGCGGGCGCGTGGGTGGCGCACGACGGCGCAGAGCCGCGCCGCATCGCCGTCTCGCAGGTCACCGACCTGTCCGCGGCGTCGCTGAGCTTCTCGAGCCTGTCCGGCTGGCGCGATCGCGGTCGGCGCGACGAGTTCGTCGCGCTCACCGACGAGGTGTGGCGGGTGCGGGCCTACGGCGACTTCTATTCGTACTGCCTGCTCGCGGAGGGTGCGGTCGACATCGCCCTCGAGCCCGAGGTGTCCCTGTGGGACCTGGCCGCGCTCGACGTGCTGGTCCGGGAGGCGGGAGGCCGGTTCACGAATCTGGACGGTGCGGCCGGCCCGCACGGCGGCAGCGCGGTAGCCACCAACGGGGCGCTGCACGAGGGCGTGCTCACGCGCCTGCGGTGATCCGCGCGGCTCCCGCCCACCCCGAACTTACTCGATAGTAGACACCTACCTTACTCCGGAGTAAGGTAGTGGTGTCCGTCCCCACATCGAGAAACTTCTGGTGATCATGAGCAAGCAAGAGAGTGTGGCCCGGAACACCCCTCGCGACACGTCCGCGGTGGGCCTGAATCCCCTCCGACGGGACGCCATGGGCGCCGCGATGCGGGTGCTCACGCGGATCACCGGTTCGGAACTCGCGGACCGGTACAACCTCCGGCAGGCCATCGACCGGGTGACCTACCAGTCCACCAAGACCGGCTTCAAGACGCTCGGCGCCGCCACCCGCACCTTCAAGAAGGTCACCGGCGGCAACGCACCTCAGCGCCTCGACCCCGCCGTCCGCACCGACCTGTTCGACCTGACCCCCACCGACGATCAGCAGATGATCGCCGAGACCGTCCGCGAGTTCGCCGCCGAGATCCTGCGGCCCGCCGCGCACGACGCCGACGAGGCGGCCGCCGCCCCCACCGACCTCCTCGCCCGGGCCGCCGAACTCGGCATCACCCTCGTCAATGTGCCCGAGGCGTTCGAAGGAGCCGCCACCGAGCGGGGCGCGGTCACCAACGCGCTCGTCGCCGAGGCGCTCGCCCACGGCGACATGGGGCTGGCCCTGCCGATCCTCGCGCCGAGCGGCGTCGCGGTCGCCCTCACCCAGTGGGGCACCGAGGAGCAGCAGCGGACCTACCTGCCGGCGTTCGCCGGGGACGACGTCCCGCAGGCCTGCGTCGTGATCACCGAGCCGCGCGCCCTGTTCGACCCGTTCGCGCTGCAGACCAAGGCGGTGCGCTCCCCCAGCGGTTACCGGCTCAACGGCGTCAAGTCCCTCGTGCCGGCCGCCGGCAGCGCCGAACTGTTCGTCGTCGCCGCCGAGCTCGACGGCAAGCCGTCGCTGTTCCTGGTCGAGTCCGACAGCAAGGGCGTCGCGATCGAGGCCGACCCGTCGATGGGCCTGCGTGCCGCCGGGCTCGGCCGGCTGCATCTGACCGACGTCGCCGTCCCGCAGGCCGCCCTGCTCGGCGACGCGGACGCCGACGCACGCGCCGAGCAGTACGCGGACGCGGTCCGCCTCGCCCGCCTGGGCTGGGCCTCCCTCGCCATGGGTACCGGGCAGGCCGTGCTCGACTACGTCGTCCCCTACGTCAACGAACGGGAGGCGTTCGGCGAACCGATCAGCCACCGGCAGGCCGTCGCCTTCATGGTCGCCGACATGAAGATCGAGCTCGACGGCATCCGGCTGGTCACGCTGCGCGGCGCGGCCCGCGCCGAGCAGGGCCTGTCCTTCGCCCGGGAGGCGGCGCTGGCCCGCAAGCTCGCCACCGACAAGGGCATGCGGATCGGCCTCGACGGCGTCCAACTGCTCGGTGGCCACGGCTTCACCAAGGAACACCCCGTCGAACGCTGGTACCGCGACCTGCGCGCCGTGGGCGTCGCCGAGGGCGTCGTCCTCGTCTGAGCCGCCCGATCCGGCAGCGTCACCTCACACCTAGGAATCTGTGATGATCAATCTCGAACTTCCCAAGAGGCTCAAGGCGTCGGCGAACCAGGCGCACCAGGTCGCCGCGCAGATCTTCCGTCCCGTCTCGCGCAAGTACGACCTCGCCGAGCACGTGTACCCGGTCGAGCTCGACACGATGGCCGCGATGGTCGAGGGGTTGAACGACTCCGGCCAGGGCGCCTCGGGCGCGGCGCTCGGCCGCGGCGACGAGCCGAAGAAGCAGGCCGGCAACGTCAACGGCGGCAACATGGCGTCGCTGCTCAATGTGATCGAAACCTGCTGGGGCGACGTGGGGCTCACCCTGTCGATCCCCTACCAGGGGCTCGGCAACTCGGCGATCGCCGCCGTCGCCACCGACGAGCAGCTCGAACGCTTCGGCAAGGTGTGGGCGTCGATGGCGATCACCGAGCCGAGCTTCGGCTCCGATTCCGCCGCCGTGACCACCACCGCCGTCCTCGACGGCGACGAGTGGGTCCTCAACGGCGAGAAGATCTTCGTCACCGCCGGCGAGCGCTCGACCCACGTGGTGGTGTGGGCGAGCGTCGACAGGTCGAAGGGGCGCGCGGCGATCAAGTCGTTCGTCGTCCCGCGGGACGCCCCCGGCCTGAGCGTGGCGCGCCTCGAGCACAAGCTCGGCATCAAGGCCTCCGACACCGCCGTCCTGGTGCTCGACAACTGCCGGATCCCGAAGGACAACCTGCTCGGCAGCCCCGAGGTGAACGTCGAGAAGGGGTTCGCGGGGGTCATGCAGACCTTCGACAACACCCGCCCGATCGTCGCCGGCATGGCCGTCGGCGTCGCCCGAGCGGCGCTCGAGGAACTGCGCGGCATCCTCGCCGAGGCCGGCGTCGAGGTGTCCTACGACATCCCGGCCTGCAACCAGCACGCCGCGGCCGCCGAGTTCCTCGCGCTCGAGGCCGACTGGGAGGCGGCCTACCTGCAGGCGCTGCGGGCCGCGTGGATGGCCGACAACAAGCATCCCAACTCGCTCGAGGCCTCGATCTCCAAGGCCAAGGCCGGCCGCACCGGCACCGCGGTCACCCTCAAGGCCGTCGAACTGGCCGGCACCTACGGCTACTCCGAGCGTCCGCTGCTCGAGAAGTGGGCGCGCGACTCGAAGATCCTCGACATCTTCGAGGGCACCCAGCAGATCCAGCAGCTCATCATCGCGCGGCGGCTGCTGGGCCTGTCGAGCACCGAGCTGAAGTAGCAGGTCACAGACCACTTCTCCGAGGGGTCGGGCCCCCGCCGTAGGCACCGACGGTGGGGGCCCTCTCGCGCTCCAGGGGCGGTCCGCTACACGCGAGAGCCGGCGGAATCGTCCTCACGTGCGCGGCGGAGATCTTCGCGGAGGGCGACCACCTCGGCCGTCAGCGCGGCCACCTGCGCCCGTGTCACCGCCTGGCTCGCCTCGTCCTGCTCGCCCACACGCTCGACCGGCCAGGACGCCAACGTGACCGTCACGACACCGAGCAGGGCGATGCCCGCGATCATCAGGGCGGCCGCGATCAGCCGGCCGGTGGCCGTGACGGGGGCGAAATCGCCGTAGCCGACCGTGGTGACACCCAGGTGAGCACCATCACCGCCTCGCCCACCCACGCCGTGCCGTCCGCCGGCTGGGCGAGCACCAGCCATGCGTACGCGGCCAGGAACATCCCCGCCGCGGTGGCCATCGGCCATTCGGACAGGCGGCGCCACCGTTCCTCGGTCACTCGAACGCCCCGGAGGCGAGGGATCGGATCACGAACGGATCCTGCCGTCACCGCCGCGCGGGCCGGAATCGCCTCCCGTCCGGGTGCCCGCCGGCAATTCGGACGAATGTCCATGACTGTGAGGCGCGTCACCACTAGTGTTGCGGTGACGCGAATCCGGCACGAGCTCGAAGGGGACAGCATGCCCGGGCAGGACATCATCGACAGGATCACCGGTGCCGCCGGGGGGGTGACCGACACGCTCGGCGCCGTACGGGTGCTCGCCCGCTCCGGGCTGCTGCACTTCCCCCGGGTGGACCACGGGATCGGCACCCTCGTCGCGGTGAGCCGCTACGGTCCGTTCGCCGGACCGGTGCACGCCCACGCCGCGCGTGGCTTCGACGCCGTCGCCCTCGTCGACGAGCGCGGACGGCTGAGCTACCAGGAACTCGAGGCGCAGTCGAACGCGCTCGTGCGGGCGCTGCAGGCCGACGGCGTCGCGGCGGGGGACGTGATGGGCCTGATGGCCCGCAACCATCGCGGACTCGTTCTCACCATGCTCGCCGCCGCCAAGCTCGGCGCGAAGCTGGTCATGATGAACACCGGGTTCGCTCCGCGGCAGCTCGCGGACGTCGCCGCGCGCGAAGGTGTGGGCACCTTCGTCTACGACGCCGAGTTCGCGGCGGTGGCGGCCGCCCTGCCGCCGGAGGTACGGACCTACAGCTCGTGGCCCGAGGGCGACGAGCCGGGCCCACCGGGCATCGAGTCCGTGCTCGCGCAGTTCGATGGGTCCGCCGTTCCGCCGCCGAGCACGCTGGGCGGTTTCGTTCTGCTCACCAGCGGCACCACCGGCACACCCAAGGGCGCCCCGCGCGAGCGCACGTCGCCGCTCGCCTCGGCGCAGTTCCTGGACCGGGTACCGCTGCGGCCGGGACAGACGATGCTGATGGCGGCGCCGGCGTTCCACGGGACCGGAATCTCGCAGTTCGGGCTCGCCCTGGCGTTGGGGCAGACGGTGGTGATGGAGCGACGGTTCGACCCGCTCGAGACGGTTCGCCTGATCGAGCGGCACCGGGCCAACGTGCTGGTCGTCGTGCCGACCATGCTGCAGCGGATCCTGGACCTCGGCGGCGAGACGATCGGGCGGTACGACACGTCGAGCCTGCAGATCATCTTCTCCGCCGGGTCCGCGCTGTCGCCGGACGTGTGCCGGCGTACCCGTGAATACTTCGGCGACGTGCTGCACAACCTGTACGGCTCCACCGAATGCGCGGTGGCCACGGTCGCCACTCCCGAGGACATCCGCCGGGCGCCGGGCACGGCCGGACGGCCGCCGGTGACGTGCCGGGTCGAACTGTACGACGAGGCCGGCAACCGGATCACGACGCCCGGCGAGGTGGGCCGGATCTTCGTCGCGAGCGGTCTGAGCTTCGACGGCTACACCGACGGCCGGGACAAGGAGCGCATCAACGGTCTGCTCTCGACCGGCGACGTGGGGCACTTCGACGAGGACGGGCTGCTGTTCGTCGACGGCCGAGACGACGACATGATCGTCTCCGGCGGCGAGAACGTGTACCCGCTCGAGGTGGAGAACCTCCTCGTCGAGCGGGACGACGTGTTCGACGCCGCGGTGGTCGGCGTGGAGGATCCGGACTTCGGTCACCGGTTGCGCGCCTTCGTGGTGCCGGCGGAGGGCTCCGAGCGCGACGCCGAGGAGATCAAGGAGTATGTCAAGGCGAACCTGGCCCGCTACAAGGTCCCGCGCGACGTCGTCTTCCTCGACGAGCTGCCGCGCAATGCGACGGGAAAGCTGCTGCGACGCGTGCTCGTCGACATGAAGCCCTGAGCACATGGGAAGGGCCCGGCACCGGATGATCCGGTGCCGGGCCCTTCCACTTGGTAGCGGGGACAGGATTTGAACCTGCGACCTCTGGGTTATGAGCCCAGCGAGCTACCGAGCTGCTCCACCCCGCGTTGCAAGAACGAAGTTACACGGCCCGATGAATGGAATGCAAATCGCCTGGGCGAAGGCCGTTTTCGCCCCTCATCCTGTGTCCTGGGACACACTCGCGCGACGACCCCGCTCACATAACGGTGGAATAACAATCGCGTGGCGAGGCGGCCGACCTGCAGTGCGAGAGCGGCTGCCCCGGCCGGACGCCGAGTCGTCCTCGAACCGACGGGGCCCCGCGCACCTCGTGCGCGGGGCCCCGTTCGTCGCGGAAGGGATCAGCCGCCGGTGGACTGGTACGCGTCCACGGCCGCCTGCACCCGTTGCAGCGCACGGCCGTAGGCGGCGAAGTCGCCCGTGCTCTGGGCCGCACTGAGCTCGGCCAGCGCCGCGTCGAGTTCGGCGACCGCGGCCGCCCGGTCCGCGGGAGCCGGGGCGGGAGCGGGGTTCGGCGCCGGAGCGGGCGCCGGAGCCGCTGCCTGACCGTCCTGCTCCGTCCCCTCGACCGGCGCGGTGGGCGCCGACTCGCCACCCGGCGCGGTGGCCGCACTGCCGACACCGGCCCCGAAGACCTGGTCCAGCGCCGCGGCGAGGGTGGGGGCGTAGCCGATGCGCACGCCGCCGGCAGGGCCGGGCTCGCGATAGCTGACGATCACCCGGGACAGCTGCGGGAACGTCGACGTGCTCCCCGTCGCCGAACTGCGTTCCGTGTACATCGGCTGGACGTAGAGGATCCCGCCCTGGGCGATGGGCAACGTCAGCAGGTTGCCGTACTGGATCCGGTTGGATCTCTCGAGCAGGGTCCGCTCCGACGCGACGCGCGTGTCGGAGATCATCGCGTTCTGCGTCTGTTCGGGACCGAACGTCTGGGTGTCGGTCGGCAGCCGCAGGATCGTGAACCTGCCGTAGTTGTCCGGGTCCGAGTCCACCGAGATGTACGCGGACAGGAACTGCCGGTTGAAGCCCACCATCGCCGAGGTGAGCCGGAACGACGGGCGGGCCGTCTCCTCGTCACCGATCAGCACGTAGTACGGCGGCTGGTTCGCGGTCGTGTCCACCGTCGGATCGCTCGGCACCGACCAGAACGCGTTGTTGGTGAAGAACTCGCGCGGGTCGTCCACGTGATACTTCGCGAGCATCTCGCGCTGCACCTTGAACAGGTCCTCCGGGTACCGGAAGTGCGAGCGGAGCTCGTCGGAGATCTGATCCTGCGGGGTCACCGCATCGGGGAAGACACCCATCCACGCCTTCAGGACCGGGTCCTGATCGTCGACCTGGTAGAGGGTCACGGTGCCGTCGTACGCGTCGACCGTCGCCTTCACCGAGTTCCGGATGTAGGAGACTTCCTTGCGGGGCAGCAGCCGGCCGGTGTTCTGGTCGACGCTGTCCTCGACGAGCCCTTCGAGGGAACTGCGCTGCGCGTACGGGTAGTTGTCGAGCGTGGTGTAGGCGTCGACGATCCACACGATGCGCCCGTCGACCGCGGCGGGATAGGCGTCGCCGTCGGCGGTGAGCCACGGCGCGACCTTCGTCACCCGGTCCCGCGGGTCGCGGTTGAACAGCAGCTTCGACTCGCTGCCGATGGCGCTCGAGAACAGGATGTTGCGTTCGGCGTACTTGGACGCGAACGCGAGCCGGTTGAACCAGTTGCCGATCGAGACGCCACCCGAGCCGGTGTAGGTGTACTGCGCGGTGTCGGTGTCGTACTCCCGCGGGGCCTCCCCCTCGGCGGCACCGACGATCGCGTAGTCGGGCTCCTCCTGCGCGATGACCTCACCGAAGTAGATCCGCGGCTGCTCGACCGGAATCACCTGGTTGCCCGACTCGAGCGATGCGATGTCGCTGACCATGTACACCGGGTAGCCACTGTTGCTGTTCGCGGCCTCTTCCGCGGACTCGCTGGCGGCCGCGTTCACTCGGTTGGCGGGAGCCGCGACCAGGCCGTTGCCGTGGGTGTACACCGTGTGCTTGTTGATCCAGTCGGTCTGGTTGCCCGTCAGGCTCGACGGCGACAGCTCGCGGGCGGCGACGATGTAGTCCTCGCGCTCCCCGTCGATCTCGTACCGGTCGATGTCCAGCGACGGCGGGAACCCGTAGAAGTTCTTCAGCTGCTGCTGCTGGGTGAAGGTGCGCGGCAGCACGTTGGGATCGAGCAGGCGGGTGTTGGCGATGGTGGTCACGTCCGCCGGCACGTTGCGCGGTGACGTAGTGCCCACGCCGGGGTAATCCCGGTACTCCACGATCTCGTCCGTGATGCCGTAGGCCTCACGCGTCGCCGCGATGTTGCGCTCGATGTACTCGGACTCCTTGACGGCGGCGTTCGGCCGGACGGAGAACTGCTCGACCACCAGCGGCCACACGGCCCCGACGAGGATCGACGAGAGCACGAGCAGGGCCGTCGCCATCGCCGGGATGCGCAGGTCGCGCAGCACGATGGCCGCGAAGAACGCCACCGCGCAGATGACCGCGATCGCCATCAGGATCAGTTTCGCGGGCAGCACGGCATTGATGTCGGTGAAGCCCGCGCCCGTGAAGGTGGGCTCCTTGCGCCCGCTCCACAGCAGTGCGTACCGGTCGAGCCAGTACGCGATCGCCTTGAGCGCAACGAAGATCCCGGCCAGCACGGCCAGCTGGATGCGGGCGGCGCGGGTGAGGCTGCCGCCGCGGCCGGCGAGCCGGATGCCGCCGAAGATGTAGTGGGTGACCAGGCTGGCGAAGAGCGCCAGGATGACCGCCACGAACATCCAGTTCAGCAGGAAGCGGTAGAACGGCAGGTCGAAGGCGTAGAACCCGACGTCCAGCCCGAACTGGGGGTCCGTGGTGCCGAACGAGCCGCCGTTGAAGAACATCTGCACGGTCACCCAGCTCGCCTGCGCGATCAGGCCCGACAGCAGGCCGAGCACGATCGGAATGCCGAGGCCGAACGTGCGCAGCCGGGTCATCACCGTGGTGCGATACCGCGAGATGGGGTCGTTGGGCCCGGATGCGGGCACGAACACCGGCCGCGATCGGTACGCCAGCAGCAGCGCCAGCCACACCACACCGCCCACGAACAGGCTCACGAGGAGGAACAGGACGATCCGGGTCAACAGCACCTTCAGGTACACGTCACGGAAGTCGACCTCGCCGAACCACAGCCAGTTGGTGTAGGCGTCCACCAGTCGGGGACCGACCAGCAGCAGCACCGCGGCCACCACGGCCAGGCTCAGCAGGATCTTGCTGCGTTTCGACAGCGAAGGTACTCCGGTGGGGGGCCTCATGCCCACGTGCCACACTCCCAATTCTCCGGCGACGCGAACGCGCCGCAGCTGTTCACCCCGACTGTCACCCACGGCACTCGCGGTGACCGTTTCGCCCCACTCTACGGAATGAGGCGACCACCACGCCGCGCGGCGACGAGACCCGGCGACGATGCAAGGATATGTCCGTGAGCGACAGTCATCCCGTCCCGTCCGAAGACGCCCTGCGCCGGTGCGTCGGTGAGATCGTCGACTTCGTCGACGCCGGTGGCTGGGGACAGCCGCCGACGATGTTCGCGCTGGTGCCCACGGCCCTGCTGGCGGCGTCGGAACCCACCCTGCTCGACCAGCTCGACGAGGGCCACGAGTACACCCCGGTGGAGCAGGAGGCCTTCCCCGACGACGTCGAAGGCGGCAGCCCCGCCCTCGACGAGTTCCTCGCCACCACCAGCTGGCCCGATTCCGTCGCCGGCTGCGCCCTGGTGCAGGAGATCGTGGTGCTGCCCCCGAGCGCGGAGTCGGATCTCGACGACGCGCTGGTGCCGCTGCTCGCCGATCCGCACGCTGCCGACGAGGCCGCCCGGGCCGCGGCGCACGGGCACCCGGAGCGGCGCGATGCCCGCCTGATCGCGGCGGTCCTGCGCGACGGGCCGTCGCTGTCGCTGCTGCAGCTGAGGCCCACCGACGAGGACGACCCGTTCGCCGGGATCGAGCTGCGCACCTACGACAACCTCGCGCCGAACGTGGTGTCCGCCCTGTACGCGACCCTCGAACCGGGCGACGACTAGGACCGGTCCCGCACGACGGCCTAGCCGCAGGTGGGCGCGTCGCCGCCGGCGGCGAGGGAGCCGAGCGCGTCGATCGCGCCCTCGAGGGTCTCGACCTTGACCAGCCGCATCCCGTCGGGGGCGTCGCTCTGTGCCTCGGCGCAGTTGTCGGCGGGCACGAGGAACACCGTGGCGCCGTCCTCCGCGGCCCCGACGAGCTTGTGGGTGATGCCGCCGATCGGGCCGACGACCCCGTCGGAATCGATGGTGCCGGTGCCTGCGACGACCTCGCCGCCGCTGAGCTCGCCGGGGCTGAGCTTGTCGACCACGGCGAGGCTGAAGATCAGCCCCGCCGACGGGCCACCGACGTCGGCGAGGTTGAACGTCACGTCGAACGGCACGTCCGGGACCTCCTCGGGGCTGATGCCGAGGAAGCCCTTGTCCGGATCGTCGGGGCGGGCTCCCACGGTCACCGAGGCGGTCTGCTCGACCCCGTCGCGCACGAGCACGACGTCGACCGGGGTGCCGGGCGCGACCGCGGCGACGGCCCGCTGCACGCTGCCGGCGGTGGTCACCGGCTCCCCGGCGACGGTGACGAGCCGGTCGCCCTCGCGCAGCACGCCGGCGGAGGGCCCGGACTCGCCGACCCTGGCGACGCGCAGGACAACGGGCAGGTCGAGGTGGTGCAGGGCGGCGAGTTCCGCGCTGCGTTCGGACTGCTCGAACTGGGCGGCGTCCGCCTCCTTGACCTGCTCCCTGGTCGCGGTGGGCGGGTAGATCTGCTCGCGGGGGGCGATCCCGTACCGGCTGCCCAGCCACGCCGAGAGCGCCTGCGCCACGGTCAGGCGGTCGCTGACCCCGACCGTGGTCATCACGAGCTCGCCACTGGTGGGGTCGGTGTCGGCGCCCTCGATGGCGACGACAGCCTTGCCGTCGATCTCGCCGAGGGTGTCGAACGTCGGGCCCGGCCCGAGCGCCACGTACGGCACCTTCACGTTCAGCGCCACCGTCACCAGCAGCAGCGCGGGGAACAGCGCCGCCAGGATCGTCACGAGCCGTCGATTCACCCGGCCAGGGTATCCGGAGCGGCGATGTTCGCGATCAGCGTGATCGCGGGGGCCGCCACCCCGCGGTGCGCCTTGTACCGTTGACGACATGAGCGACACGCCTTTCGGATTCTCGAATCCCGACGACGACCCGGACCGCAGGAAGGACTCCGGTTCCGGCGCCGAGGGATCCGGCGCCGAGGGTGCCGGCCCGGAAGGCGCCGGGTCCCAGGGCGGCGCCACCGGCGGGTTCCCCTTCGGTTTCGGGGCCCCCGGCGCAGGCGGTGCCCCGTTCGGCGCGGGCGGCGACAACCCGTTCGGCGCGCAGGGCTTCGACCCGGCGGCGCTCGGGCAGATGCTGACACAGTTCGGTCAGATGCTCAGCGGCATGGGCAGCGCGGTGGGGTCCGGCGGTTCCGGGCCGGTCAACTACGAGGTGGCCGGCAAGCTCGCCCGCCAGCAGATCGGCTCCGTCACCCCGGTGTCGTCCGGGTCGGCGGATGCCGTCCGGGACGCCGCACATCTGGCGGAACTGTGGCTCGACGGGGCGACGACCCTGCCCGCGGGCGCGACCCGCACCGTCGCGTGGACGCCCGTCGACTGGCTCGACAACACGCTCGAGACGTGGAAACGCCTGTGCGATCCGGTGGCCGAGCAGGTCAACGGCATGTGGATGCAGGGCCTGCCGGAAGAGGCCCGGGCGATGGCCGGGCCGATGCTCGGCATGTTCTCCCAGATGGGCGGGCTGGCGTTCGGTTCCCAGCTCGGCCAGGCCCTCGGGCAGCTCGCCAAGGAGGTCCTGACCTCGACCGACATCGGCCTGCCGCTCGGGCCCGCGGGCACCGCGGCGCTGATGCCCGCCGCGATCGAGGCGTTCGGTGACGGACTCGAGCAGCCGGCCCAGGAAGTCCTGGTCTTCCTCGCCGCCCGGGAGGCGGCACACCAACGGCTCTACAGCCACGTGCCGTGGCTGCGCTCGCGCCTGCTGTCCACTGTGGAGGACTACGCGCGCGGCATCCGGATGGACTTCTCCGCGATCGAGGACCTCGCCCAGGGTATCGATCCCATGGCGCTGACGGATCCGTCGAAGATCGAGGAACTGCTCAAGGGCGCGGCGTTCGAGCCGCAGACCACCCCCGAGCAGAAGCAGGCCCTCGAACGCCTCGAAACGCTGCTCGCCCTGGTCGAGGGCTGGGTGGAGACCGTGGTCGCCGACGCGCTCGGCGACCGGCTGCCCGGGGTGGCCGCGCTGAGCGAGACGCTGCGCCGCCGCCGCGCGAGCGGCGGGCCCGCCGAGCAGACCTTCGCGACTCTCGTCGGTCTCGAGTTGCGGCCGCGGAAGCTGCGCGAGGCCGCGGCCCTGTGGCGCCGGCTCACCACCGATGCCGGGCCGGACGCGCGGGACAAGGTATGGGCGCACCCGGATCTGCTGCCGGACTCGTCGGACCTCGACAACCCGGCCGCGTTCCTCGACCGCGTCATCGGCGGAGAAGCGGCGGCGTTCGACGATCCGATCGCCCAGTTGCGCGAGACCGAGGCGCGCGAACGCGCCGAGCGGGAGAAGGGCGAGCCGGGCTCCGGCGAGTCCACCGATCCCGACGAATCCGCCTGAACGCACATCGGGCCAGGTAGGCGCCGGTTTTACCCTGTGGACAACCCGCCTCGGGCACAGGTGGTGCGGCGGGTTTGCTGTCAGGCTGACGGCATGACCACGGCAACGCATCCACAGTCCGGACCGGCGCTCGACCCTGCCCTCGAGGTGCTCCACCGACCGGACGGGACGGTACAACTCGGGTGGGGTCCGGACACGGCGGCCGTCCTGTCCCCCGACGCGGGGCTCGACGCGTTCGGACTCTCGACGGTGCTGCGCCTGCTCGACGGGCGCTCGTCGCGCGAGGAGATCCTCGCCCGCACCGCGCGGGCGGGGCTGCCGGGCGCCGCCGTCACCGCCCTGCTCGACGAGCTGACCGCCCTCGGTGCGGTCCGTGATCCCGGCGTAGCCGCGCTGCAGGTCCCCCGGGTGCGGGTGCACGGACGCGGGCCACTGGCAGACGCGCTGGTCGCCCAACTGACGGTGTCGGGCACGCGGCTGCGCCGGTCCGCCGTCTACACCGGCGACAGCGACGTCGCCCGCTGGGACGCGCAGTGCGTGCTGCTCACCGACGCGCTGGTGCCCGACCCCGGTCTCGTCCGCGAGCTGATGCGGCACCGTGTGCCGCATCTGCCCGTACTGCTGCGCGACGGCCGCGGCATCGTCGGCCCCTTCGTCGTCCCGGGCCGCACGAGCTGCCTGCGCTGCGCCGATCTGACCCGCACGGATCTCGATCCGCACTGGCCGCAGCTGGCCGCCCAGCTGTGCGACCGCGTCGGGTGTGCGGAGCCCGCAGCGGTGCTGGCGACCGCGGCCCTCGCCCTCGGACAGCTCGACGCGATTCTCACCGCCTCGCCGTCCACGCCGCCCGCGACGTTGGACCGGACCCTCGAGGTGGATCTGCGCAGCCATCGACTCACGTCGCGGCGCTGGTTCCGGCACCCGGACTGCGGGTGCGGAGGCACACCCGCGTGAAGCGGCGCACCGCGCCGGTCACGCAGCGGCGCACCGCGCCGGTCTGACGCCGTCAGGCATGATGGTGGGCGTGGCCGAAATCCCCCGCAGAAGCAGTTCCCGCACCGCCAAGCTCGCCAGCATCCCCCTCGGGATCGCCGGTCGCGCCGCGGTGGGATTCGGCCGGCGTCTGGCCGGAGGGGACCGCGAGGAGATCGATGCCGAGCTCGCGGCGAAGGCGGCCGAGCAGCTGTTCACGGTGCTCGGCGAGCTCAAGGGCGGAGCCATGAAGGTGGGCCAGGCGCTGAGCGTGATGGAAGCCGCGGTGCCGGAGGAGTTCGCCGAGCCGTACCGGGAGGCGCTGACGAAGCTGCAGTCGGCGGCGCCGCCGCTACCGGCCAAGGCGGTCCATCGCGTCCTCGATCAGCAGCTCGGCGCCCGCTGGCGGGAGCGCTTCGCCTCGTTCGACGACATTCCCACCGCCTCGGCGAGCATCGGCCAGGTCCACCGGGCGGTGTGGGCGGACGGCCGCGAGGTCGCGGTGAAGGTTCAGTACCCGGGCGCCGACGAGGCGCTGCGCGCCGATCTGCGCACCCTGTCGCGGTTCGCGGGACTGTTCGCGACGGTGATGCCGGGCACCGACGTGCGGGCCGTGCTCGACGAGCTGACCGCGCGCACCGAGGAGGAGCTCGACTACCGGATCGAGGCCGACAACCAGCGGACGTTCGCCAGGGTGTTCGCCGACGATCCCCGGTTCGTCGTGCCGCGGGTCGTCGCCAGCTCCCCGAAGGTCTTCGTCACCGAATGGCTCACGGCGACACCGCTTTCCATGATCATCGCCGAGGGAACCCGCGAGCAGCGCAACCGGGCCGGGGCGCTGCTGGCCGAGTTCCACTTCGCGTCCCCGGCACAGGTGGGGCTGCTGCACTGCGATCCGCACCCGGGCAACTTCATGCTGCTCGACGACGGCCGGCTCGGCGTCATCGACTTCGGTGCCACGGCCGCGATGCCGAACGGGTTGCCGCCGGTGCTGGGCCGGATGGTGCGGCTGGCCCTCGAGGAGCGCTTCGACGAGCTGACCACGCTGCTCTACGAGAACCGGTTCGTCCTGCCGGGCCGGGAGGTCACCGAACAGGAGATCGCGGACTACCTGCGCCCGTTCACGGATCCGATCCACACGGAGTCGTTCCACTTCACCCGGGCCTGGCTGCAGAAGGCGGCGGGCACCGCCACCGACTTCTCCGGATCCAACTTCCGCACTGCGCGGGCACTGAACCTGCCGCCGGAGTACGCGAACATCGTCCGCGTACTCCTCGGCTCCGTCGGTATCTGCGCGCAACTGGACGCGCACGCGCCGTACATGCGGATCCTGTCGGCGTGGCTGCCGGGATTCACCGATCCGGTGGACTGACCTCCCGGCAGCCGGTCCGGCCTAGGCGCACACCAGTTCCTTGCGGGGGCGTCCCCGCGGACGCTTGCGGGCGACGACGACACCCCGTTCGAAGATCTCGCCGCCCCACACGCCCCACGGCTCGGCACGGTCGAGTGCCGCGGCGAGGCAGTGAGCGCGGATCGGGCACCGGCCGCACAGCGCCTTGGCTCGCTCCAGTTCGGTCGGTGATTCGGCGAACCACAGGTCCGGATCGCCGTCGCGGCAAGGCAACTCGCGCACGCGCGTCGTATGGTCGACGTCGAGCGTTGCGGTCTGCACGATGGATGTCTCCTCTGTCTGGTTCGGATGCGATGCGCGAACCGGGCAGAAGACGAAGAAGGCCACGGTCCGCTGGGCGGTGTCCGTGGCCGGAAGGCGAATGAAGATTACCGGGGTGAACCTCGGTGGCTTCGGGGCACGGACGAAGGGGCGGCTGCTCGCACGCGGGCGACGCGCGGAGTGCACGCGCCGGCGGCGACGGGGGCGCCGGCGACGGGGGCGGCGACCACCACTGCAGCTGCATCGAAGCCGAGCATCGGGGCCACCTCCTTCGTCGTCCGCGCACGGGCCTTTCCCGTGACATCGACCTCCAGCCTAGGAACTCGGCCGTCGATCGCACAACCCATTTTCTACCTGCGGTTTTACCGCATCTTTGCGAACCGCTACAGATCGAGGGTATCGGGCGCGCGTTCACCGCGCACGACGGCGAGCACGTCCGCGCCGAACTGCTCGAGTTTCTTCGCCCCGATGCCGGGGATGGCGACGAGGGCACGGTCGTCGCCCGGCCGCTGCTCAGCGATCGCGATGAGCGTGTTGTCGCTGAACACCACGTAGGCGGGGACCTTCATCTCCTTGGAACGTTCCCGGCGCCAGTCCTTCAGCGCCATCAGCAGCGATTCGTCCAGGTCCGACGGGCAGCCCTCGCAGCGCCCGAGCATGGTCGCGGACGACCCCATCAGAGGCTTTCCGCACACGCGGCACTGCGGCCGCTTACGTTTCGGCGACGCGGGGGCCGCGATCCGGGAGGCCGGCGAGTCGTCGGGGATCAGACCGTGCAGGAACCGGGACCGCCGCCGCGACCGGCGGCCGCCCTCGGTGCGCGAGAGCGCCCAGGACAGTTGCAGGTGCACGCGGGCGCGGGTGACCCCGACGTACAGCAGGCGGCGCTCCTCCTCGATGCCGGCCTCGTCGGGCGGCGTGGAGCTGTCGCCGACGACGTGCACGATGGGCAGGGTCCCGTCGGTGAGGCCGACGAGGAAGACCGCGTCCCATTCCAGGCCCTTGGCCGCGTGCAGCGACGCGAGCGTCACGCCCTGCACCGTCGGCGGGTGCCGCGCCTCGGCCCGCGCCGCCAGGTCACGCAGCAGACCGTCGAGATCCAGGTCGGGCTCGTGCCCGAGGAGCTCCTCGGTCAGCTGCACGAGCGCCCGCAGAGATTCCCACCGTTCACGGGCCTGCGCACCGGCAGGCTCGGCCTCGGTCAGGCCGAGCGGGGCGAGCACCGCCCGCACCAGCGTGACGAGGGCGGCGCCGCGATCGGCGCCCGCGGGCAGGTCGTCGCGGCCGTGGGCCTGCCGCAGCGCGCCGACCGCCTGGCGCACCTCGGCGCGGGTGAAGAAGCCCTCGCCGCCGCGGACCTGATACGGGATACCGGCCTCGGTGAACGCCTGCTCGTAGGCCTCCGACTGGGCATTGATGCGGTAGAGCACCGCGATCTCGGCGGCGGGCACCCCCGATCCCAGCAGCTTCGCGATCGACTTGGCCACGGCCTGCGCCTCGGCGGGCTCGTCGTCGTACTCGGCGAACGCCGGCTCGGGTCCGGGCGGGCGCTGGCCGACGAGCTGGAGGCGGGTCCCGGCGATGCGGCCGCGTGCCGCACCGATGACCCGGTTGGCGAGGGACACCACCTGCGGCGTGGAACGGTAGTCGCGTTCGAGCCGGACCACGGTGGCGTCCGGGAATCGGCGGGAGAAGTCGAGCAGATACTGCGGGGTGGCACCGGTGAACGAGTAGATCGTCTGATTCGCGTCGCCGACGACGGTGAGGTCGTCGCGGTCGCCGAGCCACGCGTCGAGCACGCGCTGCTGCAGGGGCGTGACGTCCTGGTACTCGTCGACGACGAAGCAGCGGTAGCGGTCGCGGAACTCCTCGGCGACGGCGGTGTGCTCCTCGAGCGCGGCGGCCGTGTGCAGCAGCAGGTCGTCGAAGTCGAGGAAGATACCGTCGTCGCGCACCTTGAGGGACTCGTAGCCGGCGTAGACGGCAGCCACCCGTCCGGCGTCGGCGGGGGGCTCACGCCGGGCCCGGGCCACCGCGGCCGGGTAGTCCTCCGGCGCGACGAGCGAACCCTTGGCCCACTCGATCTCCGAGAGCAGGTCGCGCACGGTGTCGGTGTCGGTGGCGAACCCGGCACGGTGCGCGGCCTGGGAGACGACGGCGAACTTGCGGTCGAGCAGCTGCCACGGCGTGTCGCCGACCACTCGCGGCCAGAAGTAGCGCAGCTGCCGCAGCGCGGCGGCGTGGAAGGTACGCGCCTGCACCTGCGGCCCCGAGCCGCCCACCCCGAGTTCGCGCAGCCGGCCGCGCATCTCCCCGGCGGCGCGGGCGGTGAACGTGACGGCGAGGACCTGGCCGGCCGCGACGTGTCCGTGGGACACCAGGTGCGCGATGCGGCGGGTGATGGTCCGGGTCTTTCCCGTCCCGGCACCGGCGAGCACACACACCGGGCCCCGCGGCGCGAGGACCGCCGCCGCCTGCTGAGGATCCAGGCCCTCCACCGATGCATCTGCTCGCATGGGCTCCATCATGGCAGGACGCGGTGACAGGCCTCCGGCCCACACCGACTGTGGTGGAGAACACATTTCACCGTCGCGCGGAACAGCGGGTGCCCCGGAGTTGTTGTGCGCACCGTGACTACGACCGATGCTCCCGCCCTGACGCTCTACACCACCGACTGGTGCGGCTACTGCCGCCGCCTCAAGAGCCAGCTCGACGAGCACGGCATCGGCTACGCCGAGATCGACATCGAGGCCGACCCGTCCGCCGCCGAGTTCGTCGGCAGCGTCAACGACGGAAACCACGTCGTTCCCACCGTGCAGTACGCCGACGGCAGCACCGCGACCAATCCCCCGCTGTCCGCGGTCAAGCAGGCGCTCGGTCTCTAGCCGACGGCACCGCATCCGCCGGGAGCACCGAGGAGCTCAGGTGGTGTATCCCGGCGGGGCCGGCACGGCGTGTTCGGCTGCCCGGCTGGCCTGCTCCCATGCCGCCCAGTCCCGGATGCGCTCCTGCGCGAGTCCGACCGCGGCGTCGTAGACGACGCTGCCGAGGATCAACCGTCTCGGCGGGGCGTCGCTGTCCACGGCTGCCCGGACCGCGGCCGCGGCGAGCGCCGGCTCGCTGTCGACGCCGCCGGCGGCCGACGTCGCTGCCATCTCGGCGCGCAGCGCCGCATAGTCGTCGAGCGGCGCGGTGGCGGGCATGTCCTTGTACAGGTCCGTCCAGTATCCGCCGGGTTCGACGATCGTCACGGCGACCCCGAAGTGTGCAGCCTCGGCAGCGACCGCCTCGCTCAGTCCTTCCAGTGCGAACTTGCTGGCGCTGTACAACCCGGTGGTGGGAAATGCCGCGATCCCCGCAACACTGGAGATCTGCAGCAGGCGGCCCGGGCGCCGACGCAGCGCCGGCAACACCGCCTGCGTGACCCACAGCGCTCCGAAGAAGTTGGTCTCCATCTGAGCGCGTGCCTGCTCCTCGGTGAACTCCTCGACGAAGCCCGTCCACATCGTCCCGGCGTTGTTGACGACGACATCGAGGCGCCCGAAGTGGTCGACAACCCGATCGACCGCCGCGAACACCGCCGACCGGTCGGTCACGTCGACGTCGACGGTGAGCACCCGCTCGTCGTCCCGGAACTCGGGCACGGCGGTTGCGGTGCAGGCAAGAGCGGCGACCCGGTCTCCTGCGGTGAGCGCCTCCCGGGTGAACGCTCGGCCTAGCCCTCGGCTTGCCCCCGTGACCAGCCATATCCGCTGCTCGACCATACCGGCGCCTCCTCGAATCTAGACGAGACGGATCGTCTCGCCATGTGAGTATGCGATCCTCGTTCCCTCTTGTCAAGACGGTCCGTCTCGTCTCGATTTGGCTATGCTGGGTTCCATGCCGCCGAGAACCACCCGCCGCAGCGACGCCGCCCGGACAGCGATCCTGACCGCCGCGGTGGAGTTGGTCGGTGAAGTGGGCTACAGCAAGTCGAGCATCGAGGCGATCGCTGCCCGAGCCGGCGTCGGGAAACAGACCATCTACCGGTGGTGGTCGTCGAAGGGATCGGTGCTGCTCGACGCCTACCTCAACGCAAACGTGGGCGGCGAACCGGAGGACCCGCAGGGCCTACCGAACACGGGCGATCTCGTCGCCGACATGAGGGCGGTGCTGCGCGCCACCGTCGACGAACTGAACGATCCCCGGTTCGAACGGCCGTTGCGCGCGCTGACCGTCGCCGTACTCGAGGACGAGTCCCTGGCCGCCGAATACTCCCGTCGTCTCGACGAGCCGACGCGGCAGATGAAGAAGGAGCGGCTGCGCGCGGCGCAGCGACAGGGTCAGCTGTCCCCCGATGTGGATCTCGACGCCGTCGTCGACACCCTCTTCGCCCCCGTCGCCCAGCGCTGGCTGCTGCGCTCCGGTCCGCTGACCTACGAATACACCGATCACCTCGTCGAGACCGTGCTCACCGGTCTGCCGAGGCCGGGGTCCTGACCGGTTCAGTTCCCCCGGACCCAGCCCTCCAGCATGCCCCGGGCGATCGAGATCGATCCCGGCAGCAACAACGGGGCGTCGGCCGGGGAGGCCCAGTCGCCGAGCGCCAGCGCGGCCCGCACCTCGTCGCGGGTGAACCAACGGGCCTCGGCGATCTCCCCGTCGAGGAAGGCCAGCGGATGCTCCGGATCGGCGACGGCGGAGAACCCGATCATCACCGACCGCGGGAACGGCCACGGCTGGCTGCCGAGGTACCGCACGTCTCGCACGTCGACGCCGACCTCCTCGCGGATCTCCCGCACGACGCAGGACTCGAGCGACTCCCCCGCCTCGACGAACCCGGCGAGCACGGAGAACCGTCGCTCCGGCCACACCGGCTGTCGCGCCAGCAGGACCCGGTCCGCGCCGTCGTGCACGAGACAGATGATCGCCGGGTCGGTACGCGGGAACTCCTCGTGACCGGTGCTGGTGCTGATCCTCGACCAGCCGGACAGGGTCGGCTCGGTCGGCGCTCCGTCCAGTGAACTGAAGCCCGCGTTGTCGTGCCAGTTGAGCAGGGCCACCGCGGTCACCATCAGACCCGCGTCGGCGTCGTCGAGCCGGTCGCCGATGCGGCGCAGGTCGGCGACCGTTCCGGTCTGGGCGAGCACCCGGATCGCCCACACGTGCCGGTCGCCGCGCACACCGAGGAACACCGCGCCGGGCACCGGCTCGGGTCCCAGCTCCACCGCCGCGGCGAACACCAGGGCGTCGCCGTCCACCGGCACCTGCCCGCGACGATCGACCCGCAGCAGATGGGCCCGGGACCAACCGTCGTGCAGGGCCGCGGCGTCGCCCCGCAACTCCTCGGCGCGGTCGACGACCGCACGGGAGAGCAGGGGGGTGTCGGACAGCTGGAAACGGCTCACGACTGCACCCTAGCGGCGGCGCGGGCTCAGCCCGACACCCGCCGGATGTAGAGCAGCTTGTCGTCCGCCTCCACGGCGTCGACCTCGGGGGACCCCACGCGCAGCAGGCGGCCGTCGCGCACGACTCCGAGCACGATGTCGGACAGGTGCCGGGGCGATCCACCCACTTCGTTCGGTTCGACGTCGCGTTCGGCGATCGCGAATCCCGCCTCCGGGGTGAGCAGATCCTCGATCATCTCCACGACGCTCGGCGTCGTGGTGGCGATGCCGAGCAACCGGCCCGCCGTCTCGGACGAGATGACCACCGAGTCCGCGCCCGATTGACGCAGCAGATGCGTGTTCTCCGATTCGCGGATGGCCGCGACGATCTTCGCCCTCGGGGCGATCTCGCGGGCGCTGAGCGTGACGAGCACCGCGGTGTCGTCGCGGTTGGCGGCGACGATGATCGCGGCGGCGTGCTGAACGCCCGCCAGGCGCAGCACATCCGACTTCGTCGCCGAGCCCTGTACCGTCACCAGCCCCTGCCCGGCGGCGGTCTCGAGTACCACCGGATCGGTGTCGACGACGACGATGTCCGACGGCGGAACCCCGTCGCCCAGCATCGCATCCACCGCGGTACGGCCCTTGGTGCCGTATCCGACGACGACGGTGTGATTACGCACGCGGCGCCTCCAACGCTGAATCTTGAACGCCTGGCGCGAACTCTCGGTCAGTGCCGAGAGCGTGGTACCGACCAGGACGATGAGGAAGAAAATCCGCAACGGCGTGACGACCAGGACGTTGATCAGTCTCGCCTCGGGTGTGAACGGGGTGATGTCGCCGTAGCCGGTGGTCGACAGCGAGACGGTCGCGTAGTAGATGCAGTCCAGCAGCGACAGTGCGTCGCCCTGGGCGTCGCGGTAGCCGTCCCGGTCGAGGTAGACCACCAGCACGGCGAATGTCAACGCCACCACCGCATATCCGACGCGGCGAGTGATGGCCCGGCTCGGGCTCGTCTGCAGCTGCGGCACCCGCAGGATGCCCACCAGCGCGAAGTCCGGGCGCTCGGTGAGCACGTCGGAACGGCTGAAGCGGGCACGCAACCTACCCGGCATGGCGGCGCTCCCGCGGTGTTCTCGGCTCCGGTGACGCGGTCACCGACGTTCTCGTTGCTGACATCGGCTCGCAGCCTACGCGTCGGCCGCTAGTGTGGCGCGCATGTCCACACTCCCGTCCCAGCGCGCGGCGCTGCGGCTGTCCGCGCTCCTCCTCGGAGCGGGCGCGGCGCACTTCGCCTCCCCCCGGCCGTTCGACCGGATCGTGCCGACGGCGCTGCCGGGCTCGCCACGCACCTATACCTACGTCTCCGGGGTGGCCGAGCTGACCGCCGGGACGGCGCTTGCGATTCCGCGGACCCGGCGGCTCGGCGGGACGCTGGCCGCGGCCCTGCTGATCGCGGTGTTCCCCGCCAACGTGCAGATGGCCGTGACATGGCTGCGCAGCGAGCGGCTCTCCCCGGCCGCGAAGGCGGTCGCGGTGGCCCGGCTGCCGCTGCAGGTGCCCCTGATCGCCCAGGCTCTCACGGCGCGGCGCAACGCCCCGCGCCGCTGACCGCCGCTACCGCTCGCCGGCCGACGGGCGGTCCGCGCCGGCGCTGCGCACCAACCGGTCCAGCCGCTCGGCGCCGGGCAGGTCCTCCGGCGCGATGGTCCGCCCGGTGCGCACGTAGTGGAATGCGGCCCGCACCTTGTCGAGAGGCGGCACGGCCGGTCGGCCCGTCGCGCGGAACGTGCGGGCGGCCATCAGCTGCGCCCAGGCCAGTCGGTACGCGGCCAGCTGCATCGCCACCGCCTCGAGCCGGTCCTCGTCGGGCTCGGCGCCGGTCTTCCAGTCGATGACCGTCCAGCCGCCGTCCGAGTCCTCGAACACCGCGTCGATCCGGCCACGGATCACCACCCCGGCCAGCGACGTCTCGAACGGAACCTCCACCTCCACCGGGCTGCGCTGCGCCCACCGCGAGCGCAGGAACGCCTCCTGGAGCCGGTCGAGTTCGGTCTCGTCGCCGCCGGCGTCGTCCGCGCCGGGCAGTTCGTCGAGGTCGAGCAGCCGCGTGGCGCCGTATCGCCGTTCGAGCCACGCGTGGAAGGCGGTGCCGCGGCGCGCCAGCGGATTCGGCCGGAACGGCAACGGACGGCGCAGCCGCGCCGCCAGCGCGGCCGGGTCCGCGGCCAGATCCACCAGCTGGCTGACCGACATCTGGGCGGGCAGCATCACCTCGGCACGCTGCTCGGCGCGCCGGGCCCGCTCGGCGAGCAGCGCGTCGACGTCCGCGGCCCAGTCGTCGGGGTCGTCGTCCGGGGTCGCCGGGGGCTCGGGTTCGGGCTCCTCGAGCATCGCGAGGACCAGGGCCGCGCCCTGCTCGACGAAGGGACGCCGCACCCCGAGGGGATCGCGCGGCCACACGGCGGTGTGCGGATCCGCGGTCATCGGGTTCTC
>NZ_WVTE01000222.1:0-94207 GCF_009939605.1 Rhodococcus sp. YH1
GGTTCCTGGCGCACAACACGGCCCGGTTGGACAACCTGTACGGTCCGACCGAGGCCGCGGTGTCGGTGACCTTCCACGAGGTCGACGACGCCACCGGGGTGTCGGTGCCGATCGGTGTCCCGGAGTGGAATTCGCGGGTGTACGTGCTCGACGCGCGGCTGAATCCGGTCCCGGCCGGCGTGCCCGGCGAGCTGTACCTGGCGGGTGCGCAGCTGGCGCGCGGCTACCACGGCCGGGCGGATCTGACGGCGGAGCGGTTCGTCGCCTCGCCGTTCGGCGACGGCGAACGGCTCTACCGCACCGGTGACCTGGTGCGGTGGGATCCGGCGGGTCGCCTGGAGTACGTCGGACGCACGGACTTCCAGGTCAAGATTCGCGGTTTCCGCATCGAGCTCGGCGAGATCGAGGCCGCGCTGCGCGGCGTCGACGGTATCCGGGACGTGGCGGTGATCGTCCGCGAGGACGACCGGGTCGGACCGCAGGCGATCGCCTACGTGGTGCCGCAGCCCGGCGTCGTGCTCGACGTCGCCGACGTGAGCACGCAACTCGGGCGGGACCTGCCGTCGTACATGGTGCCGGCGGCGTTCGTGGTGCTCGAGGCGCTGCCACTGAACGTCAACGGCAAGCTCGACCGCAAGGCGCTGCCGGCGCCGGTGTTCGAGGCCCGGGAGTTCCGGGCCCCGACCACCGTCACGGAGGAGGCCGTGGCGCGGGTGTTCGCCGAGGTGCTCGGTCTCGAACAGGTCGGTCTCGACGACGACTTCTTCGCCCTCGGCGGCGACAGCATCGTCTCGATCCAGCTGGTCTCGCGCGCGAAGGCCCGCGGCGTGGTGTTCACCCCGCGGGACGTGTTCGAACGCAAGACCGTCGCGGGTCTGGCGGAGGTCGCCACCCTCACCGGCGGTGGGGCGGGTGCACCCGCGGAACTGCCCGGCGGCGGTGTCGGCGACGTCCCGCTGACGCCGGCGATGCGTGACGCGCTCGACGCCGCCGGCCACGTCGAACGACTCGCCGTGGCCACGGCGGTGATCCTGCCCTCCGGCGTCGACCACGATGCCCTGGCCGGGGCGATCGGCGTGCTCGTCGACCATCACGACGCGCTGCGTGCGATCGTCGAGCACGACGCCGACGGCGCCGTCGCCCTGCGGGTGCGTGCCACCGGCACCGTCGACCCGGAAACCCTGCTGGCGCAGGCGGAACCGGCAACGGACGCGGCCGACGACGTGCGGGCCCGCGCCGAGCGGGCCCTCGGGGCGGCCGTCGAGCGACTCGACCCCGCCACGGGCCGGATGGTGCAGTTCGTCCGCATCGACGACGGGCGCGGCGAGACGCTGCTGATCGTCGCCCACCGTTTCGTGGCCGACGACGCGTCCTGGCGCATCCTGGTCGACGATCTGGCCGCCGCGTACGACGCCCTCGCGGCCGGACGCCCGGTGGTGCTGCCCCCGGTCGGTACCTCCCTGCGCCGCTGGGCGCACGGGCTGGTCGAGGCGGCCGGCCGGCCCGAGCGCCGCACGGAACTCGCACTGTGGCGCTCGATCCTCGACGGACCGGACTTCCCGATCGGGAACCGCCCGCTCGACCCGGCCGTCGATCTCGGCGCCACGGTCGAGCACGTGCGCGGCACCGTCCCCGCCGCGGACACGGAGGCGCTGCTCACCGCGGTGCCCGAGCGGTTCCACGGCACCGTCCGCGACGGTCTGGTCACCGCGCTCGGCCTCGCGCTGGTGCGGTGGCGCCGGGACCGGGGCATCGACGAGACGTCCACGCTGCTCGCGGTGGACGGGGACGGACGCGACGCGGCCGTGGTCCCCGGTGCCGACCTGTCCCGGACCGTCGGATGGTTCACCACCGTATTCCCGTTCCGTGCCGGGTTCGAGGGAATCGACCTCGACGACGCGTTCGCCGGGGGACCGGCGATGGGCGCCGCCGTCAAGGCGGTCAAGGAACAGCTGCGGGCCCTGCCCGACGGTGGTGCCGGCTTCGGTCTGCTGCGGCACCTCGACCCCGATTCCGCCGGGGAGCTCGGCGCTCCGCGGCCGCAGGTTGCGTTCCACTACGGCGAGCCGGTCCCGGGCGGCGCGTGGGCGCCGGCCGATGCGTTCGGCGACCTCACGGTCCGCCCCGCCGGCCTGCCCGTCACCGCGACGATCGACGTCGCGGCGACCGTGTCGTACCGCCCGGAGGGCCCGCAGCTCGAGGCGCGCTTCGGTTTCCCCGCCGGGGTGGTCGAGCGCTCGGAGATCGAGGAGCTGGCACAGCACTGGCATGAGGCCCTGGCTGCGCTGGCCCGCCACGTCCGCGAGCCGGGCGCCGGGGGCCTGACCCCGTCGGACGTGCCGCTCGTGTCGGTCGCCCAGCACGACCTCGACGTGTGGCAGTCGCGGTACCCGTCGGTGACCGACGCGTGGCCGCTGTCGCCGCTGCAGGCGGGTCTGCACTTCCACGCGCTCATGACCGAGGCGAGCGTGGACGTCTACACGATGCAGGCGGTGCTCGAACTCGGCGGTGCGGTCGATCCGGAGCGGCTGCGCGCCGCGGCGCAGGCGCTGCTGGACCGGTACCCGAACCTGCGGACGGTGTTCGTCACCGACAGCGGCGATCCCGTGCAGCTGGTGCTGGGTGACGTCGACGTGCAGTGGCGGCACGAGCACCTCGGCGGCCTCGCCGAGGACGCCCGCGACGCCGAGCTGGCCCGCATCCTGCGCGACGAGCAGGTCCGGCGCTTCGACCTCGGCACCGCCCCGCTGATCCGGTTCCTGTTCGTCGACGTGGCCGAGGGCCGCTCGCTGCTCGCGGTGACGGTCCACCACATCCTGCTCGACGGCTGGTCCATGCCGGTCCTCATGCAGGACCTCATGGCGCTGTACGTCACGCACGGGGACACCACCGCGCTCCCGGCCGTCCGCTCCTACCGGGAGTTCCTCGAGTGGCTGGCGGAGCAGGACCGGGAGGCGTCGCTCGAGGTGTGGGCGAAGGCACTCGCCGGCGTCGAGGAGCCGACCGTCCTCGCCCCGTCGGTGCGGCATCCCGACGCGGACGCCATCTCCTCGGTGCACGTGGTGTTCGACGAGGAACGCGCCGCGGCGGTGACCGCCCTGGCCGCGAGCCTCGGGGTCACCGTGAACACCCTGGTGCAGGCGGCCTGGGCGGTGCTGCTCGGCCGGATCGTGGGACGCTCCGACGTGACCTTCGGCGCCACCGTGTCCGGCCGGCCGGCCGAGCTGCCCGGCGTCGAGTCGATGGTCGGCCTGTTCATCAACACCCTGCCGGTGCGGGTGGACACCGATGACGACGAGACCGTCGCGCAGCTGCTGCGCCGCGTGCAGGCACAACAGGCGGAACTGCTCGGCCACCACTACCTGGGTCTGACCGAGATCCAGCAGCGGGCGGGCGGGCGGATCGGATTCGACACGCTGCTCGTGTTCGAGTCGTACCCGATCGACCGGGCCGCGCTGTCCTCCGCCGCCACGGACCTCGACGGCATGACCGTCACGGACGTCCGGCTCGACGACGCGACCCACTACCCGCTGACGCTGCTCACCCTCGCGCAGTCGGAGATCGTGTTCACCTTCAAGTACCTGGAGCGGTACTTCGACGAGACGGAGGTGACCGTGCTCTCGCAGCGGTTCGTGCGGGTCCTCGACGCCTTCGTGGCCGACGCCCAGGCGGCGGTGGGGGACATCGACCTCATGGACGCCGCGGAGCGGGCACACCTCGTCGCCGAGGCCGAGCCGGCGCAGGCTTCGGCCGCGAGCACCGGCCGCACGCTCGCCGCCGTGCTGGCCCACGTGGTCGAGGAGGATCCGGAAGCCCCGGCCGTGGCCGTCGACGGCACCGAGGTGCCGTACCGCGAGCTGGACGCGCGGTCGTCGCGGCTGGCGCGGCTGCTCATCGCGCGCGGCATCGGCACCGGCGACGTCGTCGCCGTCGCCGTCCCGCGGTCGGTGCAGTCGGTGGTGGCGCAGTGGGCGGTCGCCAAGACCGGCGCGGCCCTGCTGATGGTCGATCCCGGCGGCCCGTTCGTCGGGGCGCCGGGCGCCGCAGGGGTGACGCTGGGCTTGACCGTGGCGGAACTCACCGCCGGCCTGCCCGGCACCGTCACGTGGCTGCCGCTCGACGACGAGCAGCTGCGCGCCGAGCAGGCGGCGCAGGCCGCACACCCCGTCTCGTACGCGGACCGGCTCCGGGTCGTCGGGTCCGAGAGCCCGGCCCTGGTCACCGCGACCCGCACGTTCACCCAGGCCGAGCTGATCGACCGGATCGGCGAGCTGCGCGAGCAGTACGGCCTGACCTACGAGTCGCGCAGCGCCGCGGTCGGGTCGACCGCGGCGGAGGCCGGTGCGCTCGAGCCGCTGCTGGTCACGGCCACCGGCGCGACGGTCGTCGTGGTGCCGGAGGGCGCCGACTCGGGGGAGGCACTCGACGCCGCCCTGTACGACGAGTGGGTCACCCATGCCCACCTGACCGCCGACGCGCTCGACACACTCGAACCCGGGGGGCTCGAGGATCTGGCGGTGGTGGTCGTGGTCGATCGGGCGCCGGAGGACCTGCTCGAGCGGTGGCGCACGGCCCATCGGGTCGTCGTCGCCTGAGGTCCGGCCCGCCGCGGTGAGGCTCCCCTTTTCGTCGGGGGAGCCTCACCGCGTCCGGTCCCGGCGGGGGCCCGAGGGTAACGTCGCGGGCGCATCGGTGGATGAACGAGTGGCGGCTACCGGCCGGTACGGTCCCGCCGAGGGCGCCGGGCGCAGTGACTATGCTTGCTCGTTCGCGCGCGAGCAACGGAACCGAAGCGAAGGATGTGGGCATCTACATGCGGTCTTCTCGACACGACGGCAGCCTGGGCGGGAGCGATCCGGCGATCGCTCCCCAGTCGCCGGCCGTCGAGCGCCGCGAACGCCCCGCCCGCAGCCGCCGTCCCGCCCCCACCCGCCCCCAGCGGGGCTCCCGCACCCGCACCCAGGCGACGTTGCTGCCGCAACTGCTGGTATCGGCCGTGGAGGAACGCGGCGATCACCCGGCGGTCGTCGCGGCGGGCGGGGCGACGCTCACGTACCGGGAGCTGGACGAGAAGTCGTCGCAGCTGGCGCGGCTGCTGATCGAGCGGGGCATCGGCCCGGGCGACGTGGTGGCGGTCGCCGTGCCCCGCTCGGCGGAGTCCGTCCTGTCCGTGTGGGCGGTGGCGAAGTCGGGGGCGACGTTCCTGCCCGTCGACCCGAAGTACCCGGCCGAGCGGGTCCTGCACATGGTGTCCGACTCCGGCGCGGCCGTCGGCCTGACCCTCACGGCCTTCGCCGCGGACCTGCCGGGCTCGGTGCGGTGGACCGCGCTCGACGATCCCGGCGTGGCCGGTGACATCGCCGCCCGCCCCGGCCACCCGGTGTCGTACGCCGATCGGATCCGGCCGCTGTCCGAGCTGCACCCGGCCTGGATGATCTACACCTCCGGGTCGACGGGCCTGCCGAAGGGCGTGTCCGTCCCGCACACCGGCATCGCCGGCCTGATCACCGCCGAACGCGAGCACTACCGGGTCACCGCCGAGGCGCGGGTGCTGCACATCTGCTCGCCCAGCTTCGACGTGTCGATGCTCGAGCTGCTGAGCGCCTTCACCGCCGGCGCGACCCTGGTGGTCTCGCCGCCGACGATCGTCGGCGGCGCGGACCTGGCGGAGCTGCTCGCGGCCGAGCGCGTCACCCACACCTTCATCACCCCGGCGGCGCTGGGGTCCGTCGACCCGCAGGGCCTGGACGACCTGCGCGTGGTCGTGGTGGCGGGGGAGAGCTTCGGTCCCGATCTCGTCGAGCGCTGGGCCGCGCCCGGCCGCGACTTCTTCAACGGATACGGGCCGACCGAGGCGACCGTCCTGGCGGTGAGCAGTGCCCCCTTGCACCCGGGCGAGCCGATCCGCATCGGTACCCCGATCCCCGGCGTGGGGGCATACGTGCTCGACACGCACCTGCGCCCGGTCCCCGCCGGTGTCACCGGTGAGCTGTACCTGGCGGGCGCACAGCTCGCGCTGGGGTATCACGCCCGTCCGGGCCTGACCGCCGACCGGTTCGTCGCCAACCCGTTCGCGGACGGCGGGGCGCGCATGTACCGCACCGGCGACCTCGTGCGCCGGGACGACAGCGGTGTGATCGAGTACCTCGGCCGCTCCGACTTCCAGGTCAAGATCCGCGGCTACCGCATCGAACTCACCGAGATCGACGCGGTCCTCGTCCGGCACCCGGACGTCGAGTTCGCCACCACCGTGGGCCGCGCCCTGCCCTCCGGGGAGACCGCGCTCGTCTCCTACGTCGTGCCGGCCGCCGGGGGCGCGGACCTCGACACCGGCGCTCTCGTCGAGTTCGCGGCCGGCTTCCTGCCCGACTACATGCTCCCGGCGGCGGTCGTCCCCATCGCCGAGGTGCCGCTCAATCCCGTCGGCAAGCTCGACCGCGCGGCCCTTCCCGCCCCGGTGTTCGCGGTCCGGGAGTACCGGGCGCCGCAGACCCCGGCCCAGCAGGCCGTCGCCGACGTCTTCGCCGACGTCCTCGGCGTCGAGCGGGTCGGTCTCGACGATTCGTTCCTCGACCTCGGCGGCAACTCCCTCGTCGCCACCCGGCTCGTCGCCCGGCTCGGCGCGGCCCTCGACACCCGGGTGCCGGTGCCGCTGGTGTTCGAGGCGCCGACGGTGGAGGCGCTCGCGGCGCGGCTCGAGTCGCAGGCCGGCTCGGGTGCCGTGGCGCTGGTCGCCCGCGACCGCCCCGAGCGGATCCCGTTGTCGCTCGCCCAGCAGCGCATGTGGTTCCTGAACCGGTTCGCGCCCGAGTCGGCGGTGGACAACATCCCCGTCGCGATCCGGCTCGCCGGGCGTCTCGACGTCGACGCCCTGCGCGGCGCGGTCGCCGACCTCGTCGCCCGGCACGAGTCGCTGCGCACCGTCTACCCGGAGACCGACGGCGACGGCTACCAGGTGGTACTGCCGGTGGCCGAGGTACTGCCGGATCTCGCCCCCGTCGAGGTTGCGGCCGAGGACGTTCCCGCTCGCGTCCTCGAGCTGGTCGGCACCGGGTTCGACGTCACCGCCGCCGTGCCGTGGCGCGTCGCGCTGCTGCGGATCTCCGACGAGGAGCACGTGCTCGTCTTCGTCGTGCACCACATCTCCGGCGACGGTTTTTCCATGACGCCGCTGACCCGTGACGTCGTCGCCTCCTATCGGGCGCGCACCCGTGACGAGCCGAATCCGTTGCCGCCGTTGTCGGTTCAGTACGCCGACTATGCGCTCTGGCAGCGCGAGGTGCTCGGCGACGAGGACGATCCGGAATCCGTGCTGTCGCGGCAGCTCGCCTACTGGCGCGCGCAGCTCGCCGACCTGCCCGAGGAACTCACCCTCCCGGTGGACCGGCCCCGTCCCGCCGTTGCGTCCAATCACGGTGCCGCCCTTCGTGTCCCGATCGACGCCGAACTGCACGCGGCGCTCGCCGACCTGGCCCGCACCCACAACGCGAGCGTGTTCATGGTGGTGCACACGGCGCTGGCCGTGCTGCTGGCCCGGCTGTCCGGCACCGACGACATCGCCGTCGGCACCCCCGTCGCGGGCCGCGGCGAGGCCGCCCTGGACGACCTGATCGGCATGTTCGTCAACACGCTGGTGCTGCGCACCGCCGTCGAACCCGGTGAGCCGTTCGCCGACCTGCTCGCCCGGGTGCGCGGCACGGATCTCGAGGCGTTCGCGAACGCCGACATGCCGTTCGAACGGCTCGTCGAGGTGCTCGACCCGCCCCGCTCGCAGGCCCGGCACCCGCTGTTCCAGGTGATGCTCACCTTCCAGAACCTGCCGCAGTCCGCCCTGGAGCTGCCCGACCTGAGCATCTCCGGGGTCGAATTCGACACGGCCATCGCGAAGTTCGATCTGCAGGTCACCGTCGCCGAGCAGCTCTCGGAGCGCGGCGCCCCCGGCGGGATGACCGTCGAACTCGCCTACGCCACCGATCTTTTCGACGCCCCCACCATGCGGTCCCTCGCCGACCGGTTCACCCGGATCCTGCGCGGCGTCACCGTGGACGCCGCCACCCCGGTCGGCGCGCTGCCGTTCCTGGACGACGCCGAGGCCGAGCGGATCCTCACCGAGTGGAGCACGCTCGGGTCCGGGGTCCGGGTGCCCGCAGCGGCGACCCTCGCCGACCGCTTCGACGCCGTCGTCCGCCGCAGCCCCGACGCCCCGGCCGTCACGTTCGCCGGACGCACCCTCTCGTTCGCCGAGCTCGACGCGCGCGCCAACCGCCTCGCCCGCCGGCTCGTCGCGGCCGGGGCGGGCCCGGAGGAGCTCGTGGCCGTCGCGCTGCCCCGGTCGGCCGAGTTGATCGTGGCGCTGCTGGGGGTGCTCAAGTCCGGTGCCGCGTATCTGCCCACCGACACCACGTATCCGGCGGAGCGGCTGCGGTACATGCTCGAGGACGCACGTCCGCGCTGCGTCGTCACCACCACCACCGGTGACGGCGACGCTCTGCCGGACGTCGGCCTGCCCCGGGTGTACATCGAGGACGACGACCCGCACGCGCCGTCCGGGCCGCTCACCGACGCCGAGCGGAGCGCGCCGCTGCATGCGGACAACCGCGCCTACGTCATCTACACCTCCGGCTCCACCGGCCGCCCCAAGGGCGTCGCGGTCACCCACCGCAACGTGCTGACCCTGTTCGACAACGCCGAACCGCTGTTCGGGTTCGGTGCCGACGACGTGTGGACGCTGTTCCACTCCTACGCATTCGACTTCACGGTGTGGGAGCTGTGGGGACCGCTGCTGTACGGCGGCCGGCTCGTCGTCGTCGACTACCTGACCTCACGCTCGCCCGAACAGTTCCTCGAGCTGCTGCGGGCCGAGCGGGTCACCGTGCTCAACCAGACCCCCTCGGCGTTCCTTCAGCTCGACGAGGCCGACCGGGTCGCGTCCGTGGAGCGTCCCGACGCCGATCCGCTCGCACTGCGATACGTCGTGTTCGGCGGCGAGGCGCTCGACCTCGGCAAGCTCGACGGCTGGTACGGGCGCCGGCCCGTGGCGCCGACGCTGGTCAACATGTACGGCATCACCGAGACCACGGTTCACGTGTCGTTCCTGGCCCTCGACCGCGGCGCCGCGCGCCCCGGTGCCGCCAGCCGGATCGGCCGCTCCCTGCCGGGGCTGCGGCTGCGGGTGCTCGACCGGCGGCTGCAGCCCGTCCCGGTCGGGGTGCCGGGCGAGGTGTACGTCTCCGGTGACCAGCTCTCCCGCGGCTACCTCGGTCGGCCGGGACTGACCGCCGCGCGGTTCGTCGCCGACCCCTTCGGGGCGGGCCGGCTGTACCGCACCGGCGACGTCGCGCGGTGGAACGCCGACGGCGAGCTCGAGTACGCCGGGCGCAGCGACGCGCAGGTGCAGTTGCGGGGCTTCCGCATCGAGCTGGGCGAGGTCGAGGCGGCGCTGCTGCGTGCCGACGCGGTGGCCCAGGCGGTCGCCGTGGTCCGCGACGACGGTCTCGGCGACCGGCTCGTCGGCTACGTCGTGCCCCGCGCCGGCGCGGACGTCGACGTGGCCCGCGTGCGCGAGCAGCTCGGTGCCTTCCTCACCGGCTACATGATTCCGGACCTCGTGGTCGTCCTCGACGAGCTGCCGCTCACCGTCAACGGCAAGCTCGACCGGCGCGCCCTGCCGGTGCCGCAGGCGACCGCCACCACCGCGGGCGGGCGCCGCGAACCGGCCACCGCCGCCGAACGCGCCGTCGCGCAGGTGTTCGCCGACGTGCTCGGCGTCGAGCGGGCCGGTGCGGACGACTCGTTCTTCGAGCTCGGCGGCAACTCGCTCATCGCGACGCGGGTGATCGCGCGGATCAACGAGTCGCTCGGAACCGCCCTCGCGATCCGCGAACTGTTCGAGGCACCGACCGTCGCCGAACTCGCGGCCCGGGCCGACGCGCACGCGGAATCGGCGCCCCGGCCCGCGCTGACCGCCGGGCCCCGCCCCGATCGGGTGCCGCTCTCGCTCGCCCAGCAACGCATGTGGGTGCTCAACCAGCTCGATCCCGCCTCCGCGAGCTACAACATCCCGCTCGCGATCAGGCTGCGTGGCCGCCTCGACACCGCGGCGCTCACCGCCGCGGTGCGCGACGTGATCGAGCGGCACGAGTCGCTGCGCACCCGGTACCCGCAGGACGAGACGGGGCCCTACCAGCACGTCCTCGACGCCGACGCGGTGGTGCCCGCGGTCGTGCCGGTCGAGGTGGCGTCCGAGCAGGAGGCGTTCGCCGAGGTCGTCGCCCTCGCCGCCGAGGGCTTCGACGTCTCCGCGCAGGTGCCGGTGCGCGGCCGGATCGTCTCGGTCGGCGCCGACGACCACGTGCTCGCCCTCGTCGTCCACCACATCTCCGCCGACGGTGCGTCGCTGGCGCCGCTGGCACGGGATCTGATGACCGCCTACGCGTCGCGGTTGTCGGGCGGCACGCCGGCCTGGGCGCCGCTCGAGGTGCAGTACGCCGACTACGCGCTCTGGCAACGTCGGGTCCTCGGTGACGCCGACGATGCGCAGTCGCCGGCCGGTGCCCAGCTGTCCTACTGGCGTTCGCGCCTGGCCGGGGTGCCCGAACTGCTCGATCTGCCCACGGACCGGCCCCGGCCGCCGCAGCCGTCGCTGCGCGGCGGCACGGTGGCGGTGGAGGTCGACGCGCAGATCCGGCAGCGGCTCGACGCCCTCGCGCTCGAGCACCGGGCGTCGCTGTTCATGGTCGTCCACGCGGCGCTCGCCGTGCTGCTCGCCCGGCTCAGCGGCACCCACGACATCGTCGTCGGCACGCCCGTCGCGGGCCGCGGTGACCGGCGCCTCGACGACCTCGTCGGGATGTTCGTCAACACCCTCGCCCTGCGCACGGATGTGGACCCGGCGGCGACCTTCGCCGAGCTGCTCGACCGGGCCCGCGCCGTCGACCTCGAGGCGTTCGGCCACGCCGACGTGCCGTTCGAGCGGGTGGTCGACGACGTGGTGGCCGTGCGCTCCCCGGCCCGGCATCCCGTGTTCCAGACGGTGCTGTCGTTCCAGAACACCGAGGCCGCGCGGCTCGAACTGCCGGGTCTCACCGTCGAGGCCCTCGACGCCGGTGAACTCGCCGCGAAGTTCGACCTGCAGGTGACCGTCGATCCGCGTGAGCACCCGGGCGGCTCGGCCGCCGGCATGCACGTCGGGTTCACCTACGCCGTGGACCTGTTCGACGCCGGCACCGTCGCGACGTTCGCCGAACGCTTCGTGACCGTCCTGCGCGCCGTCGCGGAAACCTCCGACGCGGTGGTCGGGGACATCGACATCCGCACCGAGACCGAGCGCACGGCGCCCACGATCATCGAGCCCGAGCCGGTGGCGGTCCCCGACCGCGTCGAGCGGACGGTGCCGCAGGAGTGGCAGGTCGCCGTGGAGTCCGATCCCGAGGCCCCGGCGTTCGTCGCGGACGGCGTCGAGGTCACCTACCTCGACCTCGACCGCCGGTCGTCGCAGTGGGCCCGGTATCTCATCGCCGAGGGCGTCGGGCCCGGCGACGGCGTCGCGGTCGCCGTGCCGGCGGGCCCCGAGCTGATCACCGCGCTCTGGGCGGTGACCAAGGCGGGTGCCGCGATCGTGCCCGCCGTGTCCGGCTCCGCCACGCCTGCGGAGACACCCGGGCTCGGGTTGACGACGACCGGGTCGGACGCCCGTCGGTCCGCCGCCGCGCGCTGGGTGTGCCTCGACGACCCGGCGACGGTGACGGCCGTGGACACGCTGTCCCACCGGCCGGTCGACTACTCGGAGCGGGTCCGGGTCCTGCAGCCGCAGCACCCCGCGCTGTGGGTGGCCGGCCGCGGGCTCGACCACGGCGAACTGGTCGCCGTGGTCCGCGGCGGTGCGGCCGCGCTGAAGCTGGACTACGAATCGCGGTCGTTGGTGTGCGACCTCACGGCGGAGCAGTGGCGCATCTTCGCGATCCTGGCTGCCGGGATCGCGGGGGCGGTGGTGATCGTGCCCGAGCCCGGCGCCGACCTCGCCGCCGTCGTGGCCGACGAATGGGTAACCCATGCGTTCGTGCCGTCTTCGCTGGTAGACGCGTTGAACGAGGCACCGGGTGACGACCTCGGGGTCGTGGTCGTCACCGACCGCGACGAGGTCCCGCCGGGGTCCGTTGCCGCGGGTGGGCAGTGGACGACAGTGGCCGCCGTCGACCCATGGAGTATGCGGAACTGAATACCGGCCGGTAGATTCCTCCCGGGCGGGACGAGTTCTCCATGCTCTTCCCGCGTGTGGAAGGAGCTGTATCCGTAGTGCAACGCAGGAGCCCGGTCCGGGCAGATCGAGGTCCGGGCGCGTGAGGCGAGAGCCGGGGGTGCGGCGCAGGGAACCGGGCCGGTCGCGTAGCCGGGCCACGCGCGTGGCACTGCTGCCGACTCTGCTGACCTCCGCGGTGGAGGAACGCGGAGACCATCCCGCGGTGGTGGGCGCCGCCGGTGGCCCCGCCCTGTCGTATCGCGAGCTGGACGAGAGGTCGTCGCGGTGGGCGCGGTGGCTGATCGGCCGGGGCGTCGGGCCGGGCGACGTGGTCGCGGTGGCGATACCCCGTTCGGTGGAGTCGGTGCTCGCGTTGTGGGCGGTGGCGAAGTCGGGCGCGACGTTCGTCCCCGTCGACCCGCGCTACCCCCTCGAGCGGGTGGAATTCATGCTGGCAGATTCCGGCGCGGCCCTGTGCATGACGGTGCGCGATTTCGCGGCCGCGGTGCCGGCCGGAGTCGAACAGGTGCTGCTCGACGATGCGGCGGTGGCCGGGCAGGTCGGGCAGCTGCCCGGGCATCCCGTCTCGTACGCCGACCGGACGCGCGCGCTCGAAGGGCCGGACCTCGCCTGGATGATCTACACGTCCGGCTCCACGGGCCGCCCGAAGGGGGTGGCGGTCACCCATGCCGGGATCGCCGGCGTGATCTCCGCCGAGCGGGAGCACTACGGGGTCGGCGCGGACGCGCGGGTGTTGCATGTGTGCTCGCCGAGTTTCGACGTCTCGATGCTCGAGTTGCTGATCGGGTTCTCCGCGGGTGCGACGGTGGTGGTGGCGCCGGCGTCGGTGGGCGGCGGTGCCGACCTGGCCGAGGTGCTGGCGGCCGACGCGGTGACCCACGTGTTCATCACGCCGGCGGCATTGAGTTCGGTGGATCCCACGGGCCTGACGGACCTGCGGGTGGTGGTGGCGGCCGGGGAGGCCTTCGGGCCGGAGCTGGTGAGCCGGTGGACCGGTCCCGGCCGGCGGTTCTTCAACGCGTACGGGCCCACCGAGGCGACGATCCTGGCGACGAGCAGCGCGCCGCTGGTGGCGGGCGAGCCGATCACGATCGGCACCCCGATCCCGGGACTGGCGGCTTACGTGCTCGACGGCCGGTTGCGGCCGGTGCCGCCGGGTGTGGTGGGTGAGCTGTATCTGGCGGGCGCCCAGGTGGCGCGCGGCTACCACCGCCGGCCGGGACTGACGGCGGAGCGGTTCGTGGCCGATCCGTTCGGGTCGGATCCGGGAACCCGGATGTACCGGACGGGAGACCTGGTGCGCCGCGCGGCCGACGGCCCGATCGAGTATCTCGGGCGCAGCGATTTCCAGGTCAAGATCCGCGGGTTCCGGGTGGAACTGGGTGAGATCGACGCCGCCCTGACGGCCCGGCCGGACATCGAGTTCGCCGCGACCGTCGGGAAGGTGCTGCCGTCGGGGGAGACGGCACTGGTGTCGTACGTGCTGCCCGCGGCCGGAACCCGGATGGACGCGCCGGCGGTGCTCGCCGGGTTGGCCGAGACGCTGCCCGGCCACATGGTGCCGGCCCTGGTGATGGTGCTCGACGCGGTGCCGCTGACCCCGGTGGGCAAGCTCGATCGGGCGGCGCTGCCCGAACCGGTGTTCGCCGAGCGGGAATACCGGGCGCCGCGCACCCTGGTCGAGGAGACGGTCGCGTCGGTGTTCGCCGAGGTGCTCGGGCGCGAGCGCGTCGGCGTGGACGACTCCTTCCTCGAGCTGGGGGGAAATTCGCTCCTCGCGACCCGGTTGGTGGCGCGCCTGGGTGCGGCCCTGGAGACCCGGGTGCCGGTGCCGGTGGTGTTCGAGGCGCCGACCGTGGCGGCATTGGCGGCGCACCTGGAGTCGGGTGGCGCGGCGGCACACGCTGTTCCGCTGGTGGCGCGGGAGCGCCCGGACCGCGTACCGCTGTCGTTCGCGCAGCAGCGGATGTGGTTCCTCAATCGGTTCGATCCGGCCTCCGCGGCCGACAACATCCCGGTGGCGATCCGGCTGACGGGCCGGCTCGACGTCGATGCCCTGCGAAAGTCGGTGTCCGACATCGCGGTCCGGCACGAGATCCTGCGAACCAGGTATCCCGAAACGGACGGGCGCCCGTACCAGACGGTCGTTCCCGCCGCCGGATACACGCCCGACTGGGCGTCGGAATCGGTGCCCGGAACGGAGCTGGCCGACCGGATCGCCGACGTGGTGGCCACCGGATTCGACGTGACCGCCGAGGTGCCGTTCCGGGTGCGGCTGTTCCGGGTCGCGGACGACGAGCACGTGCTCGTGTTCGTGGCACACCACATCAGCGCCGACGGCTGGTCGATGGCGCCGTTGACGCGCGATCTGATGACCGCGTACGCCGCGCGGGCCGCCGGCCGGGAGCCCGGATGGGAGCCGTTGCCGCTGCAGTACGCGGACTTCGCGCTGTGGCAGCGTGAGGTGCTCGGATCGGAGCGGGACGCGGACAGTCCCCTCTCGGCACAGGCGGAGTACTGGCGGCGGGTCCTCGCGGATCTCCCCGCGGAACTGCACCTCCCGACGGATCGGGCCCGCCCGCCGGTGCAGTCCTTCGCCGGCGGCCGGGTCGCGTTCGATATCGATGCCCCGACGCACCGGCGGGCGGGGGAACTGGCACAGCAGTGCGGGTCGACCCTGTTCATGGTCCTGCACACCGCGCTCGCGGTGTTCCTCGCCCGGATGTCGTCGTCGCACGACATCGCCGTGGGTACCGCGGTCGCCGGCCGCGGTGACGCCGCGCTGGACGAGATGGTCGGCATGTTCGTCAACACCTTGGTGCTGCGCACCCGGGTCGATCCCGGTTCCGGGTTCGCGGAGCATCTCGCGCGGGTCCGCGAGAGCGACCTGGAGGCGTTCACCCACGCGGAGATCCCCTTCGAGCGCGTCGTGGAACTGCTCGCCCCGGAGCGTTCGACCGCGCGGCACCCGCTGTTCCAGGTGGCCATCGCCTTCGAGAACCTGCCCCCCGCGGGTCTCGAGCTGCCGGGCCTGAGCGTGGCGGCGGTGCCGTTCGATGCGGCCACCGCGAAGTTCGATCTGTCGTTGACGCTGCGTGAACACACGGACCCCGGCGGGGGACCGGCGGGAATGTCGGCGGACTTCGTCTTCGCCAGGGACCTGTTCGACGACGAGACGGTGGCCGAATTCGCGCGACGGTTCGTGCGGCTGCTGGCCGCCGCCGTGGCGGACCCGGCCGTGCCGGTCGGTGACCTGGCGCTCCTTGCCGACGACGAAGCCGACCGGCTCACCCGTGCCCCGGACGACGCACCGAGCGGTGCCCGCACGCTCGCCGAGATCCTGACGGCGGCGGTCTCCCGGGACCCCGAGGCGCCGGCCGTCCGGTACCAGGACCGCACGATCAGCTACCGCGAACTCGACGAGTCGTCGTCCCGGCTCGCGCGGGAACTGGCAGCACGCGGCGTCGGCCCCGAGGACGTGGTGGCGCTGGCGTTCCCGCGTTCCTACGAGATGGTGCTCGGCGTGTGGGCGGTCGCGAAGGCCGGCGCCGCGCACCTTCCGGTGGATCCGTCCTATCCGGCGGAGCGGGTCCGGTACATGCTCGCCGACTCCGGTGCGGCGGTGTGCCTGACCACCACCTCGTACGCCCCCGCGCTGCCCGCGTCCCCGCCCCGGCTGGAACTGGACGATCCCGAGGTCGTGCGGGCCGTCGCGACACGATCCGCCGCCCGGATGTCCGACGCCGAGCGGGTACGGCCGCTGTCGCTGCAGCACGCGGCGTACGTCATCTACACGTCGGGGTCGACCGGGCACCCCAAGGGTGTGGTGGTCACCCACGCGGGTCTCGACCCGCTGCTCGGTGCCGCGGTGACGCTGTACGGCGTGACGTCACGGTCGCGGTTCCTGCACGTGTGCTCGCCCAGCTTCGATCCGTCGGTGCTCGAGTGGATGGCCGCGTTCTCCCAGGGCGCGACCCTGGTCGTGGTGCCCTCGACGATCGTCGGCGGACCCGAACTCGCGGAACTGCTTCGGGCCGAACGGGTCAGCCACACCATCGTCACGCCGGCGGTGCTGGGGACGGTCGATCCGTCGGGACTCGACCGTCTCGGGGTCGTGTCCGTCGGCGGGGACGTGACATCGCCGCAACTGCTGGCGCGGTGGGCGCCGGGACGGAGCTACTTCAACGGCTACGGGCCTACGGAGACGACGATCATCTCGTCGTTCGCGCGGCTGCAGCCCGGGCGCCCGGTCACCGTCGGCCGGCCCGTACCGGGGGTGGCCGCCCTGGTGCTGGACTCCCGGCTGCGGCCGGTGCCGTCCGGCGTGGCCGGCGAGTTGTACCTGGCCGGGGCCGCTCTCGCGCGGGGCTACCACCGGCGCAGCGGGTTGTCGGCGGCACGGTTCGTGGCGAACCCGTTCGGAGCGCCGGGCACGCGGATGTACCGGACCGGGGACGTGGTCCGATGGCGCAGCACCGGCGCGGTCGCCGAACTGGAGTACCTCGGGCGCAGCGACTTCCAGGTCAAGCTGCGTGGATTCCGGATCGAACTCGGCGAGATCGACGCCGCACTGGAACGGAACCCCTCCGTCGCGCAGGCCACCACGGTGCTGCACACCGATCCGCGCGGCGGGGACAGGCTCGTCGGCTACGTCGTCGGCGCGGCCGGCGCCGTGCCCGACCCGGCGCACCTGCGCGAGTTCCTCGCCGGGGAACTGCCGAACCACATGGTGCCCGGCCACATCGTCGTGCTCGACGCCCTGCCCCTCACTCCCGGTGGCAAGCTGGACAGGCGGGCACTGCCGGTGCCGCTGCCCGAGTCGGCCGAGTACTGCGCCCCCGCCACGTCCGACGAGCAGGCGGTCGCAGACGTGTACGGGGCGGTGCTCGGGGTCGAGCGGGTCGGCCGCGCCGACGACTTCTTCGCGCTCGGCGGCAACTCGCTGCTCGCGATGCAGGTCATCGCGCGGCTCGAGGCCGCCCTCGGCGTCCGGGTCCCGGTGCGGACGTTGTTCGAAGCGCCGACCGTGTCGGCCCTGGCGGCGCGGATGGGGGATCCGGTCGCGGTCCCGTCCCGGATGCCCCTGCGCCCCCGGCGGCGCCCCGAGCGGATTCCGCTGTCGCTCGCGCAGCGGCGGATGTGGTTCTTCAACCGGTTCGACCCGGACTCCGCCGCCTTCAACATCCCGCTCGTGCTGCGATTGACCGGGGCGCTGGATGTGCCGGCGCTGCAGGCCGCCCTGCGCGACCTGCTCGCCCGGCACGAGGCCCTGCGCACCGTCTTCCCCGACTCCGACTCCGGACCGTTCCAGGTGATCGTTCCGCTCGAGGACGTACCGCTCGATCTGGCGGCACAGGACGTGGCCGAGGACGACCTGCACCCGCGGATCGCCGCCCTCGTCTCCCGGGGGTTCGACGTCACCGGTGCGGTACCCGTCCGGGCGGCCCTGTTGCGGCTCACCGACCGGGACCACGTGCTGGTCGTCGTCGTTCACCACATCGCGAGCGACGGCGGATCCCGGGCCCCGATGGCCCGGGATCTGGCCACCGCGTACCTGTCCCGCAGAGCGGGCCGGGCACCGGAGTGGACTCCGCTGCCGGTGCAGTACGCCGACTACGCCCTGTGGCAACAGGACGTGCTGGGCTCCGAGGACGACCCCGAGTCGGTGCTCGCGCGCCAGTTGAACTACTGGACCACGGCGCTGGCGGACCTGCCGGACCTGGTGGAACTGCCCACCGACCGCCCGCGGCCCGCCGTGCAGACCGGGCGCGGCGCGAGCCTCGACTTCACCCTGGACGAGGCGTTGGCCGCCCGGCTCGATCGGCTCGCCCGGGATCACGGCGTGACGTTCTTCATGCTCGCGCACGCCGCGCTCGCGGTCCTGCTGGCCCGCCTGTCCGGTACCGACGACATTCCCGTCGGGGCACAGGTCGCCGGCCGCGGCGAGGAGGCGCTCGACGATCTCGTGGGGATGTTCGGCAACACCCTCGTGCTGCGCACCCGGATCCACCCGGACGCCACCTTCTCCGAGCTTCTCGCCGGCGTGCGGGAGGTCGACCTCGCCGCCTTCGGCAACCCCGACGTTCCGCTCGAACGGCTCGTGGAGATCCTCGATCCCGTCCGGTCCACCGCGCATTCGGCCCTGTTCCAGGTGCTGCTCGTGGTGCACAACTTCACCCGCTCCGAGATCGCATTGCCGGACCTGCACATCGCGCCGGTCGGGACGGCCACGGGCGGCGCCAAACTCGATCTCGAGATCCACCTGACCGAGATGCGCGACGAGCAGGGGCGGCGGGACGGGGTCGCGGGATCCGTCGTCTACGCGTGTGACCTGTTCGACGAGGACACCGTGCGGACGTTCGCCGCGCGACTCGCGTCGATCCTGGAGGCGGCGGCGGACGATCCGGGCGTTCCGGTCGGCGGCATCGACCTGCGCACCGCGGAGGAACGTGCCCGGCTCGACGAGCTGAACCGGACCGCCGCGCCGCTCGGTGACCGGTTGGTGCTGGACGCGTTCACCCGGCAGGCGCGGCGCACCCCCGACGCGACGGCGGTCGTCTTCGAGGACACCGCGCTGACCTACGCGCAGTTCGCCTCTCGGGTGGACCGGCTCGCCCGGCGCCTCGTCGCGTGCGGCGTCGGGCCCGATCGGCTGGTCGGCGTCCACATGAGCCGATCGGTCGAGATGATGGTCGGGATCTATGCGGTTCTCCGGGCCGGTGGCGGGTACGTGCCGCTCGACCCGGAACACCCCGCCGAGCGAACGGCATACGTCCTGGCCACCGCCGAGCCGGTGGTGGTGCTGACCACGACGCGCGATCGGGGCACGCTCCCCGATTCCGTCCCGGCCCTCGTGGTCGACGAATCGGACTTCGCCCCGGCGCCGGTCACCGAGTTCGCCGACCACGAGCGCCTGGCGCCGCTGCATCGGGCGAACATCGCCTACGTGATCTACACCTCCGGGTCGACGGGCCGGCCCAAGGGCGTTGCCGTCACCCACGGCGCCGTCGTCAACCAGATGACGTGGATGCGCGAGCGCTACGAATTCGGCATGGGGGACACGGCGCTGCAGAAGACCCCCATCACGTTCGACGCGTCGGTGTGGGAGCTGTTCTTCCCGCTGCAGGTCGGTGCGCGGCTCGTGGTCGCGGCACCGGGAGGCCATCGCGACCCGGAGTACCTGGCCCGCCTGTCGCGGCAGTGGGCCGTCGGCATCCTCGAGTTCGTTCCGGCGATGCTCGCCGTGTTCCTCGCCGATCCCGCACTCGAGCTGCCGGCGACGCTGAAGTACCTGTCCGTCGGTGGCGAGGCGCTGCCGGGAGAGCTCGCGGCCCGGTTCGCCGAACGCTCGGATGCGCTGCTGGACAACACGTACGGCCCGACCGAGGCGACCGTCACCGCGACCGTGCTGCGCTGTGCCGGACGTCGCACCGATGCCGGCACCGTGCCGATCGGCCGTCCGATCCGCAACACCACCACGCATGTTCTCGACGAGCGGCTGAACCCGGTGCCGATCGGGGTGCCGGGGGAGCTGTATCTCGGTGGGGTGCAACTTGCCCGCGGTTACCATGCCCGCCCGGATCTGACCGCGCAGCGGTTCGTCGCGCACCCCGGCGGGGCGCGGCTGTACCGCACCGGGGACCGGGTCCGGTGGTTGCCGGACGGTACCCTCGAGTTCCTGGGCCGCAACGACTTCCAGGTGAAGGTGCGCGGTCTGCGGATCGAGCTGGGGGAGATCGAGGCGGCACTGCAGGCGCAGCCGCAGGTGGCGCAGGCCGTCGTGACCGTCCACGACGGGCCCCACGGCGCGCAGATCGCCGCGTACGTCGTGTCCGCGGACGGCGCCGAGGCCGACGCGGACGCCGTTCGCGCGGCAGTGGGGCGCCTGCTGCCGCGGTACATGGTGCCCGACGTGGTGACCGTGCTCGGGGAACTCCCGCTCACCACATCCGGAAAGGTGGATCGCCGGGCCCTGCCGGAACCGGTCCCGGCCGTCCGTAAGTTCCGGGCGCCCACCACCGCGATCGAGAAGACCGTCGCCTCGGTGATCGGTGAGGTGCTCGGCGCGGAGCGGCTCGGTCTCGACGACGACTTCTTCGCGCTCGGCGGGAATTCGTTGATCGCCACGCGTGTGGTCGCCCGGATCGGGTCGGCGCTGCGCGCGTCGGTGCCCGTCCGCGTGATCTTCGAGGCGTCGACGATCGAGTCGCTGTCGGCAGCCGTGGAACGGCACGTCGGGTCCGGCGGCCTGCCCGCCCTGGCGGCCCGGCCGCGTCCGGAGCGGATCCCGCTGTCGCCGGCCCAACAGCGGATGTGGTTCCTCAGCCGGTTCGAGGCGACCGCGGCGGCCTACAACATCCCGATGGCCGTGCGGCTGACCGGACGGCTGGATCCGGTCGCGCTGCAGTCGGCGGTCGCCGACGTGGTCGCCCGGCACGAGGTCCTCCGGACCGTCTACCCCGAGGTCGACGGGGTCCCGGTCCAGCAGATTCTGCCCGCGGGCGCCGGTGTGCCGGCCCTGCGCCCGGCGGACGTCGACGAATCGGAGCTCCAGGCCGCCGTCCGGTCGGCGGCGGCGGTCGGATTCGATGTCACCCGGTCCGTTCCGGTTCTCGTGCGGCTGTTCCGGGTGTCCCCGGCTGAACACGTCCTGCTGGTCGTGGTGCACCATATCGCCGCCGACGGCTATTCCGTGGCGCCGCTCGTGCGGGATCTCGCCCTCGCGTACAGCGCGCGACGGGAGGGCCGCGAACCCGCATGGCGGCCGCTGCCGGTGCAGTATGCGGACTACACGCTGTGGCAGCGGGAGGTGCTGGGCAGCGAAGCCGATCCCGCCTCGCGCGTCTCCCGCCAGCTCGCCTACTGGGCCGACGAACTGGCCGGGCTGCCCGACCAGTTGCCCGTGCCCACGACCCGGCCGCGGCCTCCGGTGCAGTCCTACCGGGGAGACCGGGTTCCCGTCACGATCGACGCGGACCTTCACGGCAGGGTGGCCGCGCTCGCGGCGGCCACGAGGACCACTCCCTTCACGGTCGTGCACACGGCCTTCGCGGTGCTGCTGGCCCGGCTGTCCGGCACCGAGGACGTCGCGGTGGGCACCCCGGTGGCCGGTCGGGGTGAGGCGGCCCTCGACGACCTGATCGGGATGTTCGTGAACACCCTCGTGTTCCGCACGCGGGTCGATCCCGCCGTCTCCTTCGCGTCGCTGCTCGCGCAGGTCCGGGAGCAGGACATCCAGGCCCTGGCCCATGCGGACGTCCCGTTCGAACGACTCGTCGAGGCGCTGGCGCCGGCCCGGTCCATGGCGCGGCATCCGCTGTTCCAGGTGGGGTTGTCGTTCCAGAACCTCGGAGCGGTCGCCTTCGAACTCCCGGACCTGGTGGCGGCTCCGGTCGACGTCGCAGGGGAGATCGCCCAGTTCGACCTGCACCTGATCGTCGGCGACAGTTACGGCGCAGACGGGACGCCTGCGGGTATCGGCGGGCATCTGTCCTACGCCACCGATCTCTTCGACGTACGCGCGGCCGCGTCCATCGCGGACCGGTTCGTTCGGATCCTGGGCGAACTCGTCTCGGTTCCCGACCGGGCGGTCGGCGACGCCGATCTGCTCGGCGCCGACGAGCGGCGGGCGCTGCTCGAGGCGACGAACGACACCCGGGTCGAGGTTGCGGGCGGCGGCTGCCTCCCCGAGCTGTTCCAGCACCAGGTGCACGAACGCCCGGGGGCGGTCGCGCTCGTCGGGGACGGCGTGCAGCTGACCTTCGGGGAACTCGGCGCTCGCGTCGCCCGGCTGGCCCGCGCGCTGGTGGCGGCCGGCGTCGGGCCGGAGACCCGGGTCGGTCTGATGATGCCCGGCTCCGTGGACCTCGTCGTCGCCATCTACGCGGTGTCCGCCGCCGGGGGCGCCTACGTTCCGCTCGACCCGTCGCTGCCGATCACCAGGCTGGCCCGCATGGTCGAGGCGGCGCGGCCGGCGACGGTGCTCGCGACGGCGGTGTCCACGCGCGTCGCGAGGGAGGTTGTGCCGGAGCCGATCCCGGTGATCGATACCTCGAGTGTGGACCTGTCGCGGTACTCGGCCGCCCCGGTGACCGACGCCGATCGCAGTGCGCCGCTGCGGCCCTCGAACCTCGCCTACATACTGTTCACGTCGGGATCGACCGGGGTGCCCAAGGGCGTGGCGGTGGCCCACGGCGCGGTGGTCAACCAGTTGCGCTGGATGCATGCGGAGTTCGGGTTCGGTCCGGACGAGGTGACGGTGCAGCGGACGGTGGCGACGTTCGACCTGTCGGTGTGGGAGTTCTGGGGCGCCACGACATGTGGCGGCCGGCTGGTGGTGGCGGATCCCGAGGCTCGCCGCGATCCGCTCCGCCTGCTCGCGCTCGTCGAGCGGGAGTTCGTGACGACGCTGTACCTGGTTCCGTCCCTGCTGAGCGCCCTGATCGCGGGTGCAGACCGAGAATTGCCGACCTCGGTGCGGCGGGTGCTCTCGATCGGGGAGACGCTACCGGGTGCCGTGGCCGGGGCGTGGCGCCGGTCGAGCCGGGCGGAGCTCGTCAATCTGTACGGACCCACCGAGGCGGCCGTGTCGGTGACGGCGCACCGGGTCACGGGCGCGGACACCGACCAGGTGCCGATCGGGGTGCCCGGGTGGAACACCCGCGTGTACGTACTCGACCGGCGGCTGCGGCCCGTGCCGGTGGGAGTGACCGGAGAGCTCTACCTGGCGGGCCGGCAACTCGCGCGGGGCTACAGCGGCAGCCCCGGGGCGACCGCGGACCGGTTCGTTGCCGACCCCTTCGGGGCCGGGGGCCGTCTGTACCGCACCGGTGATCTGGCCCGGTGGACCCCTGCGGGCGTCCTCGAGCACGTGGGCCGCGGAGACTCCCAGGTCAAGCTGCGCGGTTTCCGGATCGAACTCGGAGACATCGAGGCGGCGCTGCTGCGTCTGCCCGCCGTGGCGGCCGCGGTCGCGACGGTGCACCACGACGCCGCGACCGGCGCTCGGATCGTCGCGTATGTCGTTGCCGCGCAGGGTGAGTCGGACCTCGACCTGGGGGCCCTGCGGAGCGCGCTCGCGGACGAGCTGCCGAACTACATGCTGCCGGCCTCGATCATGCGCCTGGACCGGCTCCCCGTCGGAACGACGGGCAAGGTCGATCGCGGCGCGCTGCCCGCGCCGATGCCCGAGCGGGCGTCCTACCGGGCTGCGGCGACGCCCGTCGAGCGTGCGGTTGCGCAGGTGTTCGCGGACGTCCTCGCTGCGGACCGGGTCGGATCCGACGACGACTTCTTCGTCCTCGGCGGATCCTCGCTCATGGCCGTGGGGGCGACGCGGGAACTCGCGCGCCGGCTCGGCCGTCCGGTGCCGCTCGAGTGGGTGTTCGCCCATCCGACGGTGGGGGACCTTGCGGCCCGGATCGAGCGGTCGGCGGGGGAGAGGCCGCCGGCGAGTGGGTCCGCCGACCCCTCCCTGGACGTGCTGCTGCCGCTGCGCGAGGGCGACGACGGACGCGATCCGGTGTTCTTCGTCCATCCGGTGATCGGCCTCGCCTGGAGCTTCGCCTCGCTCGCCGGCTACGTCGAGCCGGGCCGTGCGGTCTACGGACTGCAGTCCCCGGCGCTGTCCGGGGAGTCGGACCTACCGGATTCGATCGAGTCCTGGGCGGCGCGGTACGTCTCGGAGGTCCGGCGGGTCCATCCGGACGGTCCCTTCCACCTGGTCGGATGGTCCCTCGGCGGGGTGATCGCCCACGAGATGGCGGTCCAGCTCCAGCGAGCCGGACTCGAGGTCGGTTCACTCGTGCTGCTCGACGCCTATCTGCCCGATGCCGTGCGCGGCCCGGTGGATCCGGTCGCGGTGGCTGCGGCGGCCTTCGGTGCGAACCGCGCCGGCGGCGGGGAACCGGCGTACGCCCTCGGTGACATCGGGATGCTCGCCGACGAGATCGATCCCACCCTCGCCTCGTCCGTCCTCACGAGCATCGACTGCTCGTTCGAGGCGCTCGAGCGGCACGTGCCGGCCCGGTACGAGGGACGCATCCTCTTCGTCGGCGCCGCGCCGCAGACCGTGCCGGATCCCGAATCGGGCCGGGACTGGTCACCGTACGTCTCCGGCGGCGTGCACCGGCACGACCTGCCGACCTCGCATTGGGAGATGACCGGGCCGAGTGCGTGCGCTCGTCTCGGGCCGCTGCTGGCGCGCTGGACGTCCGGCGGCTCCTGCCCGGAATGCGACGGCGTGGATCGCTGACCCATGGGTGAGCGGCGGCCGTGTTCGAGCTCACATTCGACATCGAACGTCTGCTGTCCAACAGTTGGATGAAACGTGTGCATTGTCTAGGCTTGGCGGGGTTCGTGGTGCGGTCGGAACGGCCGAACGGCCGGAAGGCGGTGCCGAACGGCCCGGAGGCGGTGCCGAGGTCCTTCGCCTCGCGCCGCCGGAACCTGCAGGCGGCGAGGCGGATCCGGCGCGAGGGCCGGGATCTCCCCGCCGCGGTCGGGTGCGGCGGTCCGGGCCGTTCGTCCCGTGCGGGGCGACGCTGTGTCGCGCGGCGAACGTCGCGCCGGGGCCGCGCCGACGCTCTCGCCGGGCCGGCGACTCCTGTCCGGAATGCCGGTCTACCCGTCGGTAACTTAGTTACCGGACATACGTACAGGTGGCACGGTTTGTTTTCGTGTGGAATGGTGACGAAGTGCTCTAGCGCCGGGAATCGTCGGGGTTCCGGTGCGCGAGGCGCAGTGGAGCGGCGACCGCCGGGGGAGGGCGGGCGTCGCCGTAGTTCTTGACACCCCGGCGGTGAACGGAGCCGGGATGCGCACGCGCGCAACGGCTCCGGAATTCGGAGGGGAGAGCCGATGAAGGTGATCGACCGAACCGTCCGCGGAAATCTCCGCGGTTCGCGCCGCCGGACGCCCACGGCACTGCTGCCGCACCTGCTGTCGGCCGCCGTCGAACGCGATCCCGGCGCGCCGGCGCTCACGTCGGAGGGACGCACCCTCACCTACCGCGATGCCGACGCCGAGTCGTCCCGGCTCGCCCGCCTGCTCATCGCGCGGGGAATCGGCCCCGAGGACCGCGTCGCGGTGCTGCTCACCCGCTCGATCCGGTCCGTTCTCGCCGTCTGGGCGGTCGCCAAGGCGGGCGCGGCGTTCGTCCCGGTGGACCCCCGCTACCCGGCCGATCGGGTCCGCTACATGCTGTCGGACTCGAACGCCCGCCTCGCCCTCACGGTGGCCGGGCACCGGCACGTCGTCCCCGAGGGGTTCGACACCGTCGTCCTGGACGGCGCCGAGATCCGGACGGAGCTCGACGCCTGCCCGGCCGACCCGCTCGCCTTCGTCGACCGGGTGCGGCCGCTGCGCCCCGACCATCCCGCCTACGTCATCTACACCTCGGGCTCCACGGGACAGCCGAAGGGCGTCGTGGTCACCCAGGCCGGGCTCGCCGCCTTCTGCGCCGAGCAGGTCGAGCGCTACCACCTCACCCCCGGCGCCCGCACCCTGCACTTCGCGTCCCCCAGCTTCGACGCGTCGGTGCTCGAGCTGCTGCTCGCCGTCGGTGCCGGGGCGACGATGGTCGTCGCCCCGCCCTCCGTGTACGGCGGCGACGAGCTGGCCGGACTGCTGCGCAGCGAGCGGGTCACGCACGCCTTCGTGACCCCGGCGGCCCTCGCCTCGGTGGAGCCCGCCGGCCTGGACGACCTCGGGGTGGTGGTGGTCGGCGGCGAGGCGTGCCCGCCGGACCTGGTGGCGCGCTGGGCGCCCGGCCGCCGGTTCCACAACGGGTACGGCCCCACGGAGACCACGATCATGACGAACATCTCCGGGCCGCTTCGGCCCGGCGAACCCGTCACGATCGGCCGGCCGATTCGCGGAGTCGCCGCCGAGGTCCTCGATTCCCGCCTTCGGCCCGTGCCGGCGGGCACGGCCGGCGAACTGTACCTGACCGGGCCCGGCCTCGCCCGCGGCTATCACGCTCGTCCCGGACTCACGGCCGCGCGCTTCGTCGCCGCGCCCGGTGGCGCCCGGAGGTACCGCACCGGTGACCTGGTGCGGTCCCCGCGCTCGGCCCGCGAGGGCATCTCGTATCTGGGCCGGAACGACTTCCAGGTCAAGGTGCGTGGCTTCCGCATCGAGCTCGGTGAGATCGATGCGGCGTTCGCCGCGCACTCCACGGTCGACTTCGCCGCCACCGTCGGTCACCGGGGTGCGACGGGGGACACCCGTCTCGTCACCTACGTGCACGCCGCCCCCGGTTCCGCGATCGACGCCGCCGCGCTCACGGCCTTCGTCGCCGAACGGCTTCCGTCGCACATGATTCCGTCGTCGGTGATCGCGCTGGAGGCCATTCCGCTGACGCCGGTGGGCAAGCTCGATCGCGCGGCCCTGCCCGAGCCCGAGATCGCGTCGGCCCCGTACCGGGCGCCGGCCACCGTCGCGGAGGCGGCCGTCGCGGAGGCGTTCGCCGACGTGCTCGGGGTGCCGCGGGTCTCGGTCGACGACGACTTCTTCGACCTGGGCGGCAACTCGCTGCTCGCCACTCGCGTGATCGGTCGGATCAGGGCGGCGCTCGACGTCACCGTCTCCGCCGCCGACCTGTTCGACGCCACCACGGTCGCGTCGCTCGCGGCCCGGGTCGAGGCCGCGCCGGCGGCCGCCCGCGGCCTGCTGCCGCGGCACCCGCGACCCGACCGGATCCCGCTCTCTCCCGCGCAGCAGCGCATGTGGTTCCTCAACCGCCTCGATCCGGACTCGGCGGTGTTCAACATCCCGCTCGCCGTGCGGCTGTCCGGCAGGCTCGACGTCGACGCGATGCGCGCGGCCGTGCGGGACGTCGTCGCGCGGCACGAGACGCTCCGGACGGTGTACCCCGAGGTCGACGGCGTCGGCGAGCAGCGCATCCTCGCCGTCGGCGACGTTCCGCTCGACCTCGGGCCGGAGGACGCGACCGACTCCGACGCCCCGGCCCGCCTCGCCGGCCTCGCGGGCAGGCGCTTCGACGTCACCGGCGAGGTTCCCGTCCGCGCCCGGCTCTTCCGGATCGCCGACGACGAGCACGTGCTCGCCGTGGTCCTCCACCACATCGCCGGCGACGGCTCGTCGCTGGGGCCGCTCGTCCGGGACCTCGTCACCGCCTACACCGCACGGTCGGCGGGACGGGAACCGTCGTGGGAGCCCCTGCCCGTCCAGTACGCCGACTACACGCTGTGGCAGCTCGACGCCCTCGGCGACGAGGACGATCCCCGGTCCGGGACGGCCCGGCAGCTGGCCTACTGGCGACGTGCGCTCGCCGGCATCCCCGAGCACCTCGAGCTCGCCACCGACCGGCCGCGCCCCGCGGTCATCGGCCATGCGGGCGAACGGGTCTCGGCGCAGATCGACGAGGCCACCCGCGACGCGATCGCGGCTCTCGCGCGCGAGCACGGCGTGACCCCGTTCATGGTGCTGCACGCGGTCCTCGCGGTGCTGCTCGCGCGGGTGTCGAACACCCACGACGTGGTTGTCGGCACCCCCGTCGCGGGACGCACGGCCCCCGAACTCGACGGCCTGATCGGCATGTTCGTCAACATGCTCGCCCTGCGGACGGACGTCGACGTCGCCGCGTCGTTCACGACGCTGCTCGGGCAGGTCCGCGACACCGATCTGCAGGCGTTCGCGCACGCCGACGTGCCCTTCGAACGCCTCGTCGAGGTGCTCGACCCGGTCCGGTCCACCGCGCGCCATCCCCTCTTCCAGGTCGGGTTCTCGTACCAGAACTTCGCCCACGACGCCCTCGAGCTGCCGGAACTGCGGATCGCCCCGGTCGAGAGCGATTCGTACGCAGCGCGTTTCGATCTCCACGTCACGGTGGTCGACCACGGTGCGGGCGGCGGCCCGGGCGGTTTCGACGTCGAATTCGGTTACGCCACCGACCTGTTCGACGCGCCGACGATCCAGCGCATGCTCGACCGGTACCTGCGGATTCTGCGGGCGATCGTCGCCGAACCCGACACCGTCGTCGGCGACATCGATCTGCACGACGCCACGGAACTCGCCGGGATGATGCGGGCATGGGAGGCCGAACAGGCCGACCTCACCGCCGGCCGGACCCTCGTCGACCTGTTCGACGAGCAGGTCGCGGCCACCCCGGACGCACCCGCGCTGGTGTTCCGCGGCGGCACCCTCACCTACCGGGAGTTCGACGAGCGCGTCACCCGGCTCGCCCGCCACCTCGTGGCGCAGGGAGTGGGACCGGAATCCACGGTGGCCCTGTGCATCCGGCGTTCGGTCGACCTCGTGGTGGCGATGTACGCCGTCGCCAAGGCCGGCGGCGCCTACCTGCCGCTGGATCCCGACCACCCCGCGGCCCGCAACGAGTACATCCTCGGCGCCGCGGCCCCGCAGTGCGTGCTGTCGACCACCGCCGACCGGGTCGACGCGCTGGCCGGGCGGACGGTGCTCGACATCGACCGCCTCGACCTGAGCGACGTCGATCCCGCGCCGCTCGGTGACGCGGACCGGCGGACACCGCTGCGCGCCGCGAACACCGCCTACGTCATCTACACCTCCGGATCGACCGGACGCCCGAAGGGCGTGGCCGTGCCGCACGAGGCGATCGTCAACCAGATCGCCTGGAAGCGGGCGCACTACGAGCTCGGCCCCGACGACGCGGTACTGCTCAAGACCGCCGCGACCTTCGACCTGTCGGTGTGGGAGTTCTGGTCCGCGCTCACCTGCGGGGCCCGCCTGGTGATCACCGCCCACGACGGGCACCGCGACCCGTCCTACCTCAACGACCTGATCCGCCGGGAGAAGGTCACGACCCTGCACGTGGTGCCGTCGATGCTCGAGGCGCTGCTCGAGGACTCGGCCGGCGAGCTGCCCGACACCCTGCGCCGCGTCCTCGCCATCGGCGAGGTGCTGCCCACCCCGACGGCGGAGCGCGCGCTCGGCGCCTCGAACGCGGACCTGGTGAACCTGTACGGCCCGACGGAGGCGGCCGTCTCGGTGACCGCGCACGCGGTCACCGCACTCGCGCACACGTCGGTGCCGATCGGCGACCCCATCCCCAACACCCAGACGTTCGTCCTCGACGAGCGGATGCACCCCGTGCCGCCGGGCGTGGCCGGCGAACTGTACCTGGCCGGGGTGCAGCTCGCCCGCGGGTACCTGGGCCGACCCGGCCTGACCGCCGAGCGGTTCGTCGCCAATCCGTTCGGCGTGCCCGGCTCACGCCTCTACCGCACCGGGGACGTGGTGCGCTGGCGCGTCGACGGTGACGACCCCGGCCGCGGCACCCTGGAATACCTCGAGCGCGCCGACTTCCAGGTCAAGGTGCACGGGTTCCGGATCGAACTCGGGGAGATCGAGGCCGCGCTGCGCGCCCTTCCGGCGATCCGCGACGCCGCGGTCACCGTCCACGGCGGGGACCGGCTGGTGGCCTTCCTGGTCCCGGCCGCCGGGCCGGTCGACGTCGCCCGGCTGCGCGCCGCGCTGGCCGAGACCCTGCCCTCCTACATGGTGCCCGCCGGCTTCGTCACCCTCGACGCGTTGCCGCTGAACCCGCACGGCAAGCTCGACCGCGCGGCACTCCCCGAGCCGGTGATCGCCCCGCGGAGCCACCGCCCGCCGCGCACTCCGCTCGAGACGGAGGTCGCCGCCGCATACCGGGAGGTCCTCGCGCCGGCCGGGGGAACCGATACCGGGGCGTTCCCGGTCGGCCTCGACGACGACTTCTTCGACCTCGGGGGGAACTCCCTCAGCGCCGTGCGGGTGATCGCCCGGCTGCGCGAGCGCACGAGCCTGCCGGTGTCGCTGCAGTGGCTGTTCCTCACGCCCACCGTCGAAGCCCTCGCCGCCCGGATCGAGGCATCCGCCGGCGATCCCGGTCCGGCCGATCACACCGCAGGGTTCGACGCGGTGCTGCCCCTGCGCCCGGGCGGTTCCGCCGAACCGGTGTTCTGCATCCACCCGGTGATCGGCCTGTCGTGGAGCTTCGCCGGCCTGGCCCGCCACCTCGACCCCGAGCGTCCCCTCTTCGGACTGCAGTCCCCGGCCCTGCGCGACGACGAACCGCTGCCCGAGAGCATCGACGCGTGGGCGGCCGACTATGCGGCCCGGATCCGGCATGTCCAGCCGGCCGGTCCGTACCACCTGGTCGGCTGGTCGCTCGGCGGCATCCTCGCCCACGCCGTCGCGGTCCGTCTGCGCGCCGACGGCGACGAGGTCGCCACCCTCGCCCTGCTCGACGCGCATCCGCCCACCGCGCCGACCGGGACCGCCCCCTCCGCGGTCACCGTCGCCGACCTGCTCGGCGCGATCGGAACCGACGTCGGGTCCGACGTCGCCCTGGCGGAGTTCACCCCCGCGCGGGCACTGGAGCTGGTCGCCGACCTGCCGGCCCCGTTCGACGCGCTGTCCCTGCCCCGGCTCGAACGCCTCTTCGAGGGCGTGCGCCTGTCCTACCGGCTGCTCGGCGAGCACCGGCCCGCCCGATACGACGGTGATCTGCTGTTCTTCGCCGCGGGGGAGGACGGAACCTCGGCCGCCCGCGCCGCGCAGCAGTGGCGGGCCCACGTCACCGGCACCCTGGCGGTCGAATCGGTCCAGGCCACCCACTGGAAGATGACGTCGCAGGAAGCCCTCGCCCGGATCGGTCCGGTGCTGGACCGCTGGATCGGGGGCGCCCGCTGACCCGTATCCTCCGTCGTCCTCCCGGCGACCGCGGCGGGTGATCCGCGGTCGACCGCCCGGTTTCGGCCGTAACGAAGCGCCCGACGCCCCGATGGTCTAATGGGGCTGGCGCGTGCCACCCTGCACTGTCGTGTGCAGAGGGCAGCGGCTGGGACGATGAGGGATACGCGAGGTGGATGATGCCTGGAGTGCACGCGCAGGACGACCGGCGACGGAGCACGCGGGGATGAGTGTCGACGGTTCGGGGGACCGACGACCGGACGAATCACGCAGCCGCCGGCCGGTCCGGCAGCGGCCCACACGCCGGCGCGGACCCCGCGTCGCCCTTCTGCCCCAGCTCCTGGCCGCCGCGGTCGAACGGGACCCCGGCGCACCCGCCGTGGTGTTCGAGGACCGCACCTTGAGCTACGGCGAGCTCGACTCGGCCTCCTCCCGGCTGGCGCGGCTGCTCATCCGGCGGGGGATCGGCCCGGAGGATGTGGTGGCGGTCGCCGTACCCCGCTCGATCGAGTCGGTGCTGTCGGTGTGGGCCGTCGCCAAGACCGGCGCCGCCTTCGTGCCCGTCGACCCGAACTATCCGGACGACCGCGTCCGGCACATGATCGACGACTCGGGCGCCCGGGCCGGCCTGACCCTCGCGGCCTCGGTGCCCGGCCTGCCCGGCTCCGTGCCCTGGATCGCCCTCGATTCCGCCGAGACCCGCACCACCCTCGCCGAGCAGTCCGCAGCGCCCGTCGCGCTCGACGACCGGGTCCGGACGCTGCGGGCGGAGCATCCCGCCTACGTGATCTACACCTCCGGTTCCACGGGCCGGCCCAAGGGCGTGGTCGTCACCCACACCGGCCTCGAGGGTTTCTGCGCCGAGCAGGTCGAGCGGTACACGCTGACCCCGGACTCGCGGACCCTGCACTTCGCTTCGCCCAGCTTCGACGCCTCCGTCCTCGAGCTGCTGCTCGCCGTCGGCGCGGGCGCCACCATGGTGATCGCCCCACCGTCGGTGTACGGCGGCGAGGACCTCGCCGAACTGCTGCGCAGCCGGCAGGTCACCCACGCCTTCGTCACGCCCGCCGCCCTGGCGTCCGTCGACCCGGCCGGGCTGGACACCCTCGGCGTGGTGATCGTGGGCGGTGAGGCGTGCCCACCCGACCTCGTCGCGCGATGGGCGCCCGGTCGCCGCTTCTTCAACGGCTACGGGCCCACCGAGACCACGATCATGACGAACATCTCGCACGCGCTGCAGCCCGGCGAGCAGGTCACCATCGGCCGGGCCGTCCGCGGGATGACCGCGCACGTGCTGGACGAGCGCCTCAACCCCGTCCCGGCCGGTGTCGTGGGGGAGCTGTATCTCGAAGGACCCGGCCTCGCCCGCGGCTACCACCGTCGCGCCGCGCTGACGGCCGAGCGGTTCGTCGCCGGGCCCGGCGGCACCCGCCTGTACCGGACCGGTGACCTCGTCCGATCGGGCGAGACCGGCCTGATCTACGCGGGGCGCAACGACTTCCAGGTCAAGATCCGCGGATTCCGCATCGAACTCGGCGAGATCGACGCCGCGCTGGCCGCACACCCCGATGCCGACTTCGCCGTCACGGTGGGACGGCCGACCCCGTCGGGGGAGGCCCGGCTGGTGTCGTACGTTCACCCCGTGCCGGGGGCGGTCGTCGACCCCGACGCGCTGACCGAGTTCGTCGCCCGCCGGCTGCCCGCGCACATGGTGCCGACCGTGATCGTGCCCCTCGACCGGATCCCCCTGACGCCGGTCGGCAAGCTCGACCGGGCGGCCCTGCCCGAACCGGAGCTGCCCGCCCACGAGTACCGCGCGCCCCGCTCCGCCGCGGAACACGCGGTGGCCGAGGTGTTCACGGAGCTGCTCGGCACCGAGCGGGCCGGGCTCGACGACGACTTCTTCGAGCTCGGCGGCAACTCGCTCGTCGCCACCCGCGCGGCCGCCCGCCTCGGGGAGCGGCTCGCCACCCGGGTCCCCGCGCGGCTGCTGTTCGAGGCGTCCACCGTCGAGGGTCTCGCCGCACTCGTCGAACCCTCCGTCGGGGAAGGAGCGCAGCAACCGCTCGTCGCCGGGCCGCGCCCCGACCCGATCCCGCTGTCGCTGGCACAGCAGCGGATGTGGTTCCTCAACCGGTTCGATCCGGCGTCGGCCGCGAACAACATCCCCGTCGCACTGCGCGTCCGCGGGGGGCTCGACGTCGATGCCCTGCGCCGGGCCCTCGCCGACGTCGTGGCCCGGCACGAGGTGCTGCGCACCGTCTATCCCGATCGCGACGGCGTCGGGTCCCAGCTGGTCCTCCCGCCGGAGCAGGCGGCGCACTCCCTCGACCCGGTGCCGACGCCGCCCGACGAGATCCCCGGAGCGGTCGCCCGGCTCGCGACGGCCGGCTTCGACGTGACCGCCGAGGTGCCGCTGCGGGTCGCACTGCTGCGGTCGGCCGACGACGAGCACGTTCTCGTCGTGGTCGTCCACCACATCGCCGCCGACGGCGCGTCCATCGCCCCCTTCGTGCGGGACCTGGTCACCGCGTACGTCGCCCGCACCGGCGGCGCGGCCCCCGCGTGGGAACCGCTCGCGGTGCAGTACGCCGACTACGCCCTCTGGCAGCGCGCGGTGCTCGGTGACGAGTCCGACCCCGCGTCGCCGGCCGCGCGGGAGATCGAGTTCTGGCGCGGCGCGCTCGCCGACCTCCCGGATCGGCTCGACCTGCCGACCGACCGGCCCCGCCCGGTGGAGGCGTCGGGCCGCGGCGCCACCGTCGACTTCGAGGTCGATGCCGCCCTGCACGAGGCGGTCGAGGCCACCGCCCAGGCGACCGGCACGTCCGCGTTCATGGTCGTCCACGCCGCGCTGGCGGTGCTGCTGTCGCGCCTGTCGGGCACCGCGGACATCGCGATCGGCACGCCCGTCGCCGGCCGCGGCGAGCGTGCGCTCGACGACCTTGTCGGCATGTTCGTCAACACCCTCGTGCTGCGCACCCGCATCGAGCCGGCCGCCACGTTCGCCGAACTGCTCGGCCGGGTCAAGGACACCGACCTCGCCGCGTTCGACAACGCGGAGCTGCCGTTCGAGCGGCTCGTGGAGGTGCTCGATCCGGTGCGGTCGACCGGGCACCACCCGCTGTTCCAGGTGGCGCTGTTCTTCCAGAACCTCGACCGTGCCGAGGTGACCCTGCCGGACGTGGAGATCGAGCCCGTCGACCTCGGCGGGGCCATCGCCAAGTTCGATCTGCAGCTGACCGTCTCGCCGCGGGAGGACGCCGGGAAGCCGGCCGGAATGTCGGCGCAGTTCACCTACGCCACAGACCTTTTCGACGAGTCCACGGTGCGGGATTTCGCCGGCCGCCTGATGCGGATGCTCGCGGCGCTCACCGCCGACGCCGGCCGCGTGGTCGGCGACGTCGACCTCCTCGACACCGCCGAGCGCCGCGCCCTCGCCGTCGGCAACGACCGTGCGGTGCATCCGGTCCGGGCGACCGGGCTCCTCGCCGCGTACCGGGACGCCGTCGCCCGCCACCCGGATGCGGTGGCCGTCGTCTTCGGTGACGAGTCGCTCACCTACGCCGAGTTCGACGCGCGCGTCAACCGGCTCGCCCGGCACCTCATCGGTCTCGGCGTCGGACCCGAAACCCTGGTGGCCCTCGCGATCCGGCGATCGATCGAACTCCCGGTCGCGATCTACGCGGTCATCGCGGCCGGCGGCGCCTACGTCCCGCTCGACCCCGACCATCCGGCCGAGCGGATCGGGCACATCCTGGCCACGGCACAGCCGGTGTGCGTCCTGAGCACCCGCGCGGACGCGGCGGACCTGCCCGGCACGGTCGCCCCCGTCCTGGTCGACGACCTCGACCTGCAGTGCTACGCGCCCGACCCGATCCGGGACGGCGAGCCGGCCGGCCCGATCCGCCCGGACACCCCCGCCTACGTGATCTTCACGTCCGGTTCCACGGGACGCCCCAAGGGCGTGTGCGTCTCGCACGAGGCCATCGTCAACCAGCTCGCGTGGATGGCCCACGAGTACGAGATCACCGGCGGCGACGTCTATCTGCAGAAGACCGCCACCACCTTCGACGTGTCGCTGTGGGGCTGGTTCCTGCCCCTGCGCGCCGGCGCCACCCTCGTCGTCGCCACCCACGACGGTCACCGTGACCCCGTGTACGTCGCCGAGACGATTGCCCGGCACGGCGTGACGCTGACCGACTTCGTGCCCTCGATGCTCACCGTGTTCGCCGCCCATGCGCCGGCCGGCACCTGCTCGACGCTGCGGCACGTGTTCGTGATCGGCGAAGCCCTGCCGCCCGAGACCGTCGACGCGTTCCGCCGGGTCTCGGACGCTGCGGTGCACAACCTGTACGGCCCGACCGAGGCGGCAGTCTCGGTGACCTACTGGCCCGCCGGTGACGAGCGGCAGAGCGTGCCCATCGGCGTGCCCGAGTGGAACGTGCGCGTGTACGTTCTCGACGGCCGGCTGCACCCCGTCCCGGTCGGCGTGCCCGGCGAGTTGTACCTTGCCGGAGGGCAACTCGCACGTGGTTACGTGGGCCGCCCGGACCTCACCGCGGATCGCTTCGTCGCCGACCCCGCCGGCGCCCCCGGCGCTCGCATGTACCGCACCGGTGACCTCGTCCGGTGGCGCCGCACCGCCGGCGGCGAGCCCGTCCTCGACTACATCGGCCGCACCGACTTCCAGGTGAAGTTCCGCGGTCAGCGGATCGAGCTGGGGGAGATCGAGACGGCTCTGCTCGCGCAGCCCACGGTCGGTCAGGCCGTGGCGCTCGTCGTGCCCACGGCCACCGGTGAGCAGCTCGTCGGATACGTCGTCCCCGCCCCGGGCGCGGCGGTCGAGAGCGCGCAGCTGCTCGGCGCCGTCAAGGAGATCCTGCCCGCGTACATGGTGCCGTCGGCGCTCGTCGCGCTCGACGCCTTCCCCCTCAACGCGAGCGGCAAGCTGGACCGCAAGGCGTTGCCGGAGCCGGTGTTCGAAACCCGCGGGTTCCGCGGGCCGCGCACGCCTGTCGAGGAGATCGTCGCGGGCATCTTCGCCGACGTGCTCGGCCTCACCCGCGTCGGTCTCGACGACGACTTCTTCACCCTCGGCGGGAACTCGCTCGTCGCGACCCAGGTCGCGGCGCGGCTCGGTGCTGCGCTCGACACCAAGGTGGCCGTCCGCGTGCTGTTCGAGACCCCCGAGGTGGAGGCTCTCGCGGCCCGCCTCGAATCCGAGGTCGGCCGGACCGGGCGCGTCGCCCTGCGCCCCCGGCCGCGACCGGAGGTCGTCCCGCTGTCCCTCGCCCAGCAGCGCATGTGGTTCCTCAACCGCTTCGACCCCGACTCCGCGGTGAACAACCTGCCGCTGGCCATCCGGCTCCGAGGTGACCTCGACGTCGGGGCGCTGCGCGCGGCGATCGACGACGTGGTGTTCCGGCACGAGTCGCTGCGCACGGTCTACCCGGAGGTCGACGGGGTGGCGCGCCAGGTCGTCCTGCCCACCGCGGATCCGGCCGCCGGACTGGAGCCGACGCCGGTGAGCGAGGCCGACCTCGCGGCCGCGGTCGCCGCCGAGATCGGTGCCGGATTCGACGTGACCACCGGAGTCCCGCTGCGGCTGAGACTGTTCCGGCTGTCCGAACGGGAGCACGTGCTCGTCGTCGTGCTGCACCACATCAGCGGCGACGGATTCTCGATGGGGCCGCTCACACGCGACGTGATGCTCGCCTACGCCGCACGGGCCGCCGGCCGGGAACCCGACTGGGCGCCGCCGGCGATCCAGTACGCGGACTACGCGCTGTGGCAGCGGGAGGTTCTCGGCGCCGAGGACGATCCCCGGTCGGTGCTCGCGCAGCAACTCGGCTACTGGCGCAGAACGCTGTCCGGGATCCCCGACCAGCTCGACCTGCCGGCGGACCGGCCCCGTCCGCCCGTCGCGTCGAACCGCGGTGCCGTCGCCGGCTTCTCCGTGGACGCCGGCACGCACGCGGCGCTGACGGCCCTCGCCCGGGAGCACGGCGTCACGCTGTTCATGGTCGTCCACGCGGCACTGGCCACTGTGCTGGCGCGGCTGTCCGGCACCGAGGACATCGTGATCGGCACGCCCGTCGCCGGGCGGGGCGAGGCCGAACTCGACGACGTCATCGGCATGTTCGTCAACACCCTGGTGCTGCGCACCCCGGTCGGCCCCGGCGACACGTTCGCCGCCCTCCTCGCTCGCGTCCGCGAGACCGACCTCGAGGCGTTCGGCCATGCCGACGTGCCGTTCGAGCGCATCGTCGAGGTCCTCGATCCGGAACGGTCCCAGGCGCGGCACCCCCTGTTCCAGATCGCGCTCAGCTTCCAGAACCTGGCGCGCACCCGCCTCGAACTTCCGGGCCTGGCCGTCGAACCGGTCGACTTCGCCTTCGACCAGGCGAAGTTCGATCTGCAGGTGACCGTCTCGGACGTGGTCGCCGAGGACGGTGCGCCGGGCGGGCTGTCCGTGGCGCTGACCTATGCGACCGACCTGTTCGACGCCGGCACCATGGAGGCCTTCGCCCAGCGGTTCACCCGGGTGCTCGCGGCGGTCGCCGCCGATCCGGCCACGGTGGTCGGGGACATCCCGCTGCTGCCGGACGAGGAGCGGGCCGTCGTGCTCGAGGCGTGGAACGCGCCGGGCACCCGCGCCGCCGGCGAGACGCTCGTCGACCGGTTCCAGGCGCAGGCCGGCCGGACCCCCGACGCGGTCGCCGTCACCGCCGGCGACCGCAGCCTGACCTACGGGGAGCTGGCGTCGCGCGTGAACCGCCTCGCCCGTACCCTGATCGACCGCGGAGTGCGGCCGGACAGCCTCGTGGCCGTGGCCCTGCCGCGCACCGAGGAACTCGTCGTCGGACTCCTCGCCGTGCTCCAGGCCGGCGGTGCCTACCTGCCGTTGGATCTGACGTATCCGGCGGACCGCCTCGAATTCATGCTCGCGGACGCCGCTCCCGTCTGCGTGCTCGTCTCCGGCACCGATCGGGAGGCGCTGCCGGACACCGCCGTCGAGGTGATCGACGTGTCGGCGCTCGATCTGTCCGCGGTCCCCGGCGCACCGGTCGGCGACGACGAACGACGGGCCCCGCTGCGCGTCGACAACCTCGCGTACGTCATCTACACGTCCGGCTCCACCGGCCGTCCCAAGGGCGTGCAGGTTCCGCACCGGACGGTCCTCGAACTGTTCGAGAACACGTGGCCCGCCTTCGAGTTCGACGAGCGGGACGTGTGGACGATGTTCCACTCCTACGCGTTCGACTTCTCCGTGTGGGAACTGTGGGGACCGCTGCTCTACGGTGGCCGGCTCGTCGTCGTCGACCACTACACCTCGCGCTCGCCCGAGGACTTCCGCGCCCTGCTGGCCAGGGAACGGGTGACGGTGCTCAACCAGACCCCGTCGGCGTTCTACCAGCTCGCCGAGGCGGACCGGGCGGCCGCGGAACACGGCGACGAGACGGGCCTTCCGGCACTACGGCATGTGATCTTCGGTGGTGAGGCGCTCGATCTGCGGCGGCTCGCCGGCTGGTACGCCCGGCACGCCGAGGACGCGCCGCGTCTGGTCAACATGTACGGCATCACCGAGACCACCGTGCACGTCTCGCACCTGCCGCTCGCCGCGGCCGACGCGGGACTCGCCGCGAGCGTGATCGGCCGTGGCATCCCCGGGCTGGGCATCTACGTCCTCGACGCGCGCCTGCAGCCCGTTCCGGTCGGCGTGCCGGGGGAGATGTACGTGCGCGGAGCGCAGCTCACCCGCGGCTACCTGGGACGCGCCGACCTCACCTCCGGCCGGTTCGTCGCCGATCCGTTCGGCGCGCCCGGCACCCGCATGTACCGGACGGGCGACATCGCCCGCTGGAACGCGCGAGGACAGCTCGAGTACGCCGGACGCAGCGACTCCCAGGTCCAGTTGCGCGGCTTCCGCATCGAACTCGGCGAGATCGAGGCCGCTCTCACCGGCGTCGCCGGTGTGGCGCAGGCCGTCGCGGTCGTGCGCACCGACGAACGCACCGGCGACCGCCTCGTCGGCTACGTGGTGCCGCGCGCGGGACACGACCTCGAGCCCGCGACGGTCCTGGACTCGGTGGCCCGGTTCCTCACCGGATACATGGTTCCCGACGCGATCGTGGTGCTCGAGACGCTGCCGCTGACCGCGAACGGCAAGCTCGACCGCAAGGCTCTACCCGCTCCGATATTCAAGGGCGACAAGAGATTCCGTGCTCCCGGCACCCCCACCGAGGTCGCGATCGCCGCGGTCTTCGCGGAGGTCCTGGGCGCGGAGCGGATCGGTGCCGACGACTCGTTCTTCGCGCTCGGCGGCGACAGCATCGTTTCGATCCAGCTGGTGTCGCGGGCGAAGGCCCGCGGTGTGGTCTTCACCCCCCGCGACGTGTTCGAACGCAAGACCGTGGCCGGGCTCGCCGAGGTCGCGCGCGTCGGTGCGGAGGCGGCGGTACCCGCGCTGGCCGAGCTTCCCGGCGGCGGCGTCGGCGACATGCCGTTGACGCCGATCGTCCGGTTCATGGTCGAACGCGGCGGCCGATTCGATCGCTACACCCAGACGCTCGCGCTGGAACTGCCGGCCGGCATCGACCGCGACGGCGTCGTGGGAACCCTCACGGCCGTCGTCGACCGCCACGACATGCTCCGGGCGCGCCTGCGCCGCAACGGCTCCGGCGACTGGGAGCTGTCGACCACGCCGCCGGGCAGCGTCGACGTCGACGCGCTCGTCGCCCGCATCGAGGTCGCGCCCGGGACCGACGAACAGGCGCTCGCCGACCTCGCCGCGCGGGCACTCGACGAGGCCGAGTCGCGGTTGCGGCCGGCCGAGGGCGTCGTGCTGCAGTTCGTGTGGCTCGACCCGGGCGCGGCGCGCACCGGGCGGCTCGTCGTCGTCGCGCACCACCTCGTCGTCGACGGCGTCTCCTGGCGCATCCTCGTTCCGGACCTCGTCACGGCGTGGGCGCAGCTGTCGAACGGCGGACGTCCGGAGCTTCAGCCGGTCGGCACGTCGTTCCGGCGCTGGGCGCACGCCCTCGCCGAGACCGCGGTCCCGGCCCGTGCGGCCGAACTCGGGCTGTGGCGCTCGATCGTCGACGGGCCCGATCCGATGCTCGGCGCGCGCCCCTTCGATCCCACCGTCGACCTCGCCTCCACGGTGGATAAGGTGCGGATCCAGGTCGATCCCGCGACGACCGACGCGTTGCTGACGACGTTGCCCGCACGGTTCCACGGGGGCGTCAACGACGCACTGCTCGCCGCGCTGGCACTCGCCGTCGCCCGGTGGCGCCGCGACCGGGGCGTCGCCGAGCCGTCGGCGCTGGTCCGGCTCGAGGGGCACGGCCGCGAGGAGGAGGTCGTCCCCGGCGCGGACCTCGGCCGCACCGTCGGCTGGTTCACCACCATCTACCCGGTCCGGCTCGACCTGTCCGGGGTGGATCTCGACGACGCGTTCGCCGGGGGCCGCGCCGCGGGCGCCGCGATCAAGGCCGTCAAGGAGCACCTGCGCGCCGTTCCGGACAAGGGCATCGGCTACGGGCTGCTGCGCTATCTCGATCCGGCCGCCGGCCCCGTGCTGCGGGCGCTGCCGTCCGGGCAGATCAGCTTCAACTACCTCGGCCGGATCGACGCCGGCGAGATCCCCGAGGGCGCGGCCGGTCTCGGCTGGCTGCCCGCCGGGGACCTCGGCGACCTGTCGGGTCGCGACGACGCCGACGCGCCCGCGATGGCCACGGTCGACATCAACGCCGTCGTGATCGGCGGCCGGCTCGGCGCGAACTTCGGATACGCGAGCGGTCTGCTCGACCGCGGCGACGTCGAGGAACTCGCGCAGCTGTGGGTGCGCGCCCTGGAGGCGCTCGCCGCCCACGCCGCCCGGCCCGACGCGGGCGGTCTGACGCCGTCCGACGTCCCCCTCGTGCACGTCGGCCAGAGCGACCTCGACACGTGGGAGACGCGGTACCCCGCCCTGGTCGACGTGTGGCCGCTCGCCCCGCTGCAGTCCGGTCTGCTCTTCCACGCGATGCTCGCCGACGGCCGGCCCGACGTCTACACCACCCAGGTGCTGCTCCACCTCGCGGGCCGGGTCGACGTGGCCCGGTTGCGCCGGGCGGCGGAGGCACTGCTCGAGCGGCATCCCAACCTGCGCACGGCGTTCGTCGCCGGCGAGTCCGGCGAGCCGGTGCAGCTGGTGCTCGACGACGTCTCCCTGCCGTGGCGCGAGGTCGACGCCGTCGGCGCGGACGGCTCCGACCTGGAGGCGATGGTGCGGGCGGACCAGGACGTCCCGTTCGACATGGCCGCCCCGCCACTGATCCGCTTCCTCGTCGTGCGCACCGCCCCGGACGCGTGGACGCTGGCCGTCAGCAGCCACCACATCCTGCTCGACGGGTGGTCGATGCCGCTGCTGCTGAAGGACCTGCTCACCCTCTACGCGACCGACGCCGATGTGACGATCCTGCCGCGGGTGCCCGCGTATCGCACCTACCTGGAGTGGTTGGCCGCGCGCGACCACGACCGGTCCCGCCGGGCCTGGGCGGACGCGCTGGCCGGCCTCGAGGAGCCGGCCATGCTCGCCGAGGTGCTCGGTGACGGCGAGGCGGGAGCCGTGGGCGGCGCGGAGCACCGCGTCGCGATCGACGCCGACACCACCGCCGCGCTGACCGAGTACGCGAGCCGGCTCGGCGTCACCGTCAACACCGTTCTCCAAGCGGCCTGGGCCGTGCTGGTGGCCCGCTCCACCGGCCGCGACGACGTGGTGTTCGGAACCACCGTCTCCGGCCGGCCCGGCGGGCTCGAGGGTGTCGAGTCGATGGTCGGGTTGTTCATCAACACGATTCCGGTGCGCGTCCGCCTCGACCCGGACATGGCGGTCGACGCGGCGCTGCGTGCCCTGCAGGCCGAGCAGGCCGACCTGCTCGACCACCACCACATCGGGCTGGCGGAGATCCAGCAGCTCGCGGGGACCGGCGCGTTGTTCGACACCCTGCTCGTGTACGAGTCCTATCCGATCGACCGGAGCGGCCTCGAGCAGGCCAGCTCGATCGACGGCATGACCGTCGCCGGCGTGAACACCCGGGACGCCACCCACTATCCGCTCACGGTGGTGGCCACGGCCGAGGAGTCGCTGGCCTTCGGGTTCAAGTACCGCCGGGACGCCTTCACGGCCTCCGCCGTGCAGAACCTCGCGCAGCGCTACCTCCGGGTGCTCGGCGGCCTCGTCGCCGGGACGGCCGGCACGACCGGGCAGCTCGAGATCCTGGGCGACGCCGAGCGCGACGATCTCGTCCGACGGACCGGACGCCCGGCGGAACCGGCCGTGCCGCTGGCCGACCTGCTGGCCGCGGCCGCCGCCCGCGACCCGCAGTCCACCGCACTGTCGTACCGGGGTCGCGAGCTGACCTACGCCGACCTCGATGCCCGCTCGTCGCGGCTCGCGCGTCTGCTCATCGCCCGCGGCGTCGGGCCCGAGGACGTCGTGGCCGTGGGGCTGACCCGGTCCTTCGAGTCCGTGATCTCGGTGTGGGCGGTCGCGAAGACCGGTGCCGCGTACGTGCCGGTCGATCCCGGCTACCCGGTCGACCGGGTCGTGCACATGGTCACCGACTCGGGGGCGCGGGCGGGAGTGACCGTCGCCGCCGAACGCACCGGCCTGCCCGACACGATCCCGTGGGTGGTGCTCGACGACGAGGAGGTCGAGTCCGAACTCGCCGTGCTGTCGCCCGCGCCGGTGACGGACCGTGACCGGGCGCGTCCGCTGCATGTGGACAACCCCGCCTACGTCATCTACACCTCCGGCTCCACCGGGCTGCCGAAGGGCGTGGTCGTCACCCACACCGGCCTGGCCAACTTCGCCGCCGAACAGCGCGAGCGTTACGGCCTCGGACCGGCCACCCGGGCGCTGCACTTCGCGTCGCCGAGCTTCGACGCCTCGGTGCTCGAACTGCTGCTCGCGGTCGCGCCCGGGGCCACGCTGGTGATCGCACCGCCCACCGTCTACGGCGGCGCGGACCTCGCGGAACTGCTGCGTCACGAACGCGTCACCCACGCGTTCGTGACGCCCGCGGCACTGGCGTCGGTCGATCCCGCGGGCCTCGACGACCTGCGGACCGTCGTGGTCGGCGGCGAGGCGTGCCCACCGGAGCTCGTCGCGCGATGGGCGCCGGGCCGGGCGTTCCACAACGGGTACGGGCCCACCGAGACCACCGTCATGACCAACATCAGCGATCCGCTGACCCCCGGCGGGCCGCTCACGATCGGCGGGCCGCTCCGGGGCACGCGCTCGCTCGTCCTCGACGACCGGCTCCGGCCCGTGCCGGTCGGGGTGGCCGGCGAGCTGTATCTGTCCGGCGTCCAGCTGGCACGGGGGTACCACGCCCGGCCGGCGCTGACCGCGTCCCGGTTCGTCGCCGATCCGTACGGCACCGGCAGCCGCCTCTACCGCACCGGCGACGTCGTGCGATGGACCGGGGCGGGCGAGATCGAGTACGTGGGCCGGTCGGACTTCCAGGTGAAGGTCCGCGGCTTCCGGATCGAACTCGGGGAGATCGACGCCGTGCTCCGCCGTGATCCGGCGGTCGACTTCGCCGTCACCGTCGGACGGACCTCCGAGGCGGGCGTCGTGCGGTTGGTCTCGTACGTGACGGCGCGGCCGTCGGCGACCGTCGACACCGCCGCGTTGCTGGCCTCGGCGGCGAGGGCGCTGCCGGGACACATGGTGCCGTCGGCGATCGTCGCCCTCGACGAGGTCCCGCTCACGCCGGTGGGCAAGCTCGACCGTGATGCGCTGCCGGAACCGGACACGGCAACGCGGCCGTACCGCGCCCCGGAGACCGATGCGCAGCGGGCCGTCGCGGACATGTTCGCCGAGGTGCTCGGCCTCGACCGGGTCGGGCTCGACGACGACTTCTTCGAACTCGGTGGCAACTCCCTGGTGGCGACGCAGGTCGTCGCGCGCCTGCGGGACGCGCTCGGGGTGGAGGTGCGGGTGCCCTGGTTGCTCGCGGCGCCGACGGTGGAGTCGTTCGCCTCCCGGATCGGCGGCGACGACGCCGGCGGGGACGCGGCGCTCGCCGTGGTCCTGCCGCTGCGCGCCGGCGAGCCCGACGTGACCCCGCTGTTCTGTATCCATCCGATGATCGGCCTGGCCTGGCCCTATGCGCCCCTGGCGGCGCGGCTCGCTCCCGGCCGGCCGGTCTTCGGGCTGCAGACGCCGGCGCTCACGGACCCGGGATTCGTCCCGGCGTCGATCGAGGCGCTCGCGCAGCGATACGCCGACGAGATCGCGCGGGTCCGTCCCGAGGGGCCGTACCGATTGGCCGGCTGGTCGCTCGGTGGGGTGCTCGCCCACGCGGTGGCGGTGGAGTTGCAGGCCCGCGGCGCCCGGGTCGAGCACCTCGCGATGCTCGACTGCATCCCGCGGATCGACACGGACCGCTTCGGCGCCGAGTTCGCCGAGAACCTCCGCAGTCTCGGAGTGGACGCGGATCCGGACGCGCTGCGCGACGGTTTGCCGGCGGAGGCGGCGAACGCTGTGGCCGCCGCGGTGCCCCGGGAGCTGATCGAACTCGACGCGCCGCGGGTGCAGCGCATCTTCGCCGCGGCGGTGCTCTCCCCGGAGCTGATCAACCGGCACGAACCGGGGCTCTTCGCCGGCGACGTCGACTTCTTCAGCGCGCGGGACGAGCACCCGACGGAGGCAGACGCGGCGGTTCTGTGGGTCCCGTACGTGTCCGGGCGGGTCCGGAATCGGTTCGTGCCCGGAGCGCACGGCGCGATGATGGATCCCCCCGCCCTCGACGTGATCGTGCCGGCGTTGGATCGTGACGCGATCGATGTGACGGATGTGAACGGTGAGGTTTCTGACGGCCGGTACGCAAGGTAACGTTCACGCCCGTGCTGTCGATTCAGTACATGCTGCGCCGCAGGGCGCACCCCGGTTCGCCGGGGCTTGGGGACGCCCGCCCGCCGGGCCTGAGGAGGTTGACGGAATGAGTGTTGTCGAGTCGCGGAGCCGCGCTCGGAGGCTGGGAACAGCCGCGATCTCGGCGGCGGTACTCGCGCTGCCGCTGTTCACGGGCGCCTCGTTCGCCTCGGCCGACCCGGTGGCCGACACCCTGCAGCCCATCACGGCCGTCACGTCCGAGAACGGGTCGTACATCACCAGGATCGAGAACTACGGAGAGCAGCAGCTGCTCGTCTGGGTCTACTCGGCGTCCATGGACGAGGAGATCCTGCTGGACGTGTGGCGCCCGGCCGACACCAGCAAGCCCGCGCCGACGCTGTACCTGCTCAACGGTGCCGGCGGCGGCGAGGACATGGCCACCTGGCGGGGTCGCACCGATGCGATCGAGTTCTTCAAGGACAAGCACGTCAACGTCGTCTCGCCCGTCGGCGGCATGTTCAGCTACTACACCGACTGGAAGAACCCCGATCCCAAGCTCGGCGTGAACAAGTGGGAGACCTTCCTGACCAAGGAGATCCCGCCGCTGGTCGACGGTGCGCTCGGCACCACCGGCGTCAACGCGATCGCGGGCATCTCCACCTCGGGCACCTCGGTGTTCCAGCTGCCTCTCGCCGCGCCGGGACTGTACCGGGGTGTCGCCGCCTACAGCGGCTGCGCGCAGACCTCCGATCCGATCGGCCAGCAGTTCGTCAAGACCACGGTCGAGACGTGGGGCAGCGGCGACACCGAGAACATGTGGGGACCGACGAACGACCCGACGTGGGCGGAGAAAGATCCCTACGTCAACGCCGAGAAGCTGCGCGGGCTCGAGATGTACATCTCCAACGGCAGCGGTCTGCCCGGTCCGTACGACACGCTGACCGGACCGGAGATCGACGGGGACGCCGGTGTCCTGGCGAACCAGATCGTCGTCGGTGGCGTCATCGAGGCCGCCACCAACTACTGCACCCACAACCTGAAGAACCGGCTCGATACGCTCGGCATCCCCGCCACCTACAACTTCCGCGAGACCGGAACCCACTCGTGGGGCTACTGGCAGGACGACCTGAAGGACTCGTGGCCCGTGCTGCAGCGGGCCCTCGGGGTCTGACACCCGGCGCGGTGAGCATGCGAACGGCCCCTCCCGCCGGGAGGGGCCGTTCGCATGCCGGGGATCTACGGGTGTCAGCCGGCGGGCGGCGCGGTGCAGGGCGCGGGCACGGTCTCGGCGTAGTGCGGATCGAGAGCCGACTTCACCAGGTGCAGCGACTCCGGAAGTTCCAGGAGGGCGAGGTGATCGGCCGGGCTGGTCGGGCACACGTCCTCGACCCACACGTTGTGCACTGCGCTGTCCGCGCCCGGTTGCAGGAACGCATTCTCCGGGGGCGTGGCCACCGTGTCCTGACGGGTGGCGATCGACGTGTAGTCGATCCCCGGCAGGGTCTCGGTTCCGGAGTTGAGCCGGGCCAGCACGCGCGATCCGATCAGCTGCTGACGACCGGCGATACCGAACACCATCTGCGCGACGCGCTCGGTGGCCCATTCCTGGTTGCCCAGCCCCAGGCGGGCGAACAGGGAATACAGCTGCTGCATCCCGTTGAAGGTGGTGCCGTGGTTGGTCGCCCCCAGCATCACCAGCTTGTCGACCTCGTTGCGGGCCGGGTCCGCCGGGTCCGCGCCGCCCTCGAACCGCAGGTACTGACGGGAGACCGGTCCACCCTGCGAGTGGCCCACGAGATCGACCCGATCGGCCCCGGTGTGAGCGCGCACCGCATCGACGAACTCGCCGAGCTGCTTTGCGGATTCCTCGATGCTCCCGACGCCCCAGATCATGAGGCCGGGGTCGACGAGCGAGCGGATGCCCCCGTAGTTCAGGGCGTAGACGCAGTAGCCGAGGTCGGCGAGCTGCGGGGCCGCCACGGCCCACGAGCTGGTCATGTCCATTCTCGTTCCGTGCACGAGAACCACCGGCCGGGGATGTTCGGGGGAGGGCACGCAGTCGAGGTTGTTCGCCCCCGCGGGGCTCGGCCCCATCGATTCGAGCAGCACCGGCAACGAGGCGGCGTCGGTGGTGTCCGCGGCGGCCGTGGGCAGCGCCGGCCCGGCGGCGGTCAGGGCGGCGGCCATCACCGCGACGGTGATCCGGCGGGCATACTTCATCGGCTTTCCTCCGAGGGGCCGCACTGCGGTGACAGTGCCGTGGCTGCAGCAGCCGTTGTGCGGCCGCGGGTCGGCGGACAGGATAACAGCCGGGGACGGCCGTTCGGGGTCGCCGAGGTCAGCCCTCCTCGGCTGCGCGCCGGTAGCCCCGGATCGCCGGAATCGTGAAGACCGCGATCATGAGGGCCGACCACATCAGCGTCTTGATCAGCGGTTCCGCGAGCGGACCGCCCATCGCCAGGGCCTTCATCGTGTCGATCGCACACGACATGGGCTGGTTCTCCACGACCGGCTGCAGCCACCTCGGATAGGCCATGACCGGCACGAACCCGGAGTTGAAGAACATCAGCAGGGTGCACGCGATCGACACCAGTTCCACGAGGGGCAGCTTGCTCGACATGGTGGCCAGGACCGTCACCATCAGGGCGAACCCGATGCCGAAGAGAACGGGGATGACGAGGATCGCGAGTCCGGCGGCGAGACCCTGGGTGAAGCGGAAGCCCAGGCCGACGCCGGCCGCCAGGATGATGAGGGTCGTGGCGAGCACACGGACGGCCTCGGCGAGCATGCGGCCCAGCAGCCCGGCCGCCCGGTGGATCGGCAGGGTGTAGAAGCGGCCGAGCAGGCCGCTCTGCCGCTCCGTGCGCAGGCCGACGGCGCTGACCACCGACCCGAACATGGCACCGACCAGGATGATCATGGGGACCGTGCCGTAGATCGCGGGCTGTCCGGTGGCGGCGGTGACCGTGTTGCCCAGGACGACCCGGAACATGAGCAGGGTGAGCGCCGGGTAGACCAGCGCCTGGATCATCGTTGCGGGATCGCGCGCCCAGCGCAGCAGCAGCCGCTGGCACTGGATGCGGCTGTGCTCCCACAGGGCGCCCCACGATCGCTCCGGACGAGCGTGCTCGGGCGGCGGGAAGGTGAAGGCGGCGCCGTTGGCGTCGACGGGACGGATGTCGGGAGGTCCGTTCATCTGCCGCTCACCCCCGCCTCGTGCTGGCCCACACGGCGAGCGGGGCGAACACCAGCGCGAGACCCGTGCACCAGGCCACGGTGGGGAACAGGACCGACCACGTGACGCCGCCCTCGGCCATGTCCTGCATGGCGAACGAGAACTGCGAGATCGGCTGGTTGCGCACGAACGGCCGGATCCACTCGGGGAAGCCCTCCTCCGGGACGAACCCGCACGAGAGCATGCCGAGAATCAGCTGCGGCAGCGTCAGGGCCTGCGCGGTGGCCTCGGGGCTCTTCGACAGCGTGCCGATCGCGTCGGCGCCCAGCGACAGGACGAGGCTGATGGCCAGGGCGGTGACGCAGAACAGGACCGCCTGTGCGAATCCCGCCGAGAACCGGAAGCCGATGGCGTAGCCGAACAGGAGCGCCCCCGCCAGGGACACGACGGACCGCAGCATCGCGCTCGACATCCGCGAGATCAGCGGGACCGCGCTGAACACGGGCATGGTCTGCAACCGCGTCGTCAGTCCCGTCATCGCCTCACCCGAGGACAGCTGCGCCGCGGAGATGGCCGTGAACGCCATCGCCTGCAGGACGATGATCGGCATCAGGTACTGCGCGTAGTCGATGCCCTGCAACGACATCACGAACTTCAGCGGCAGGTAGAAGCCCAGGCCGAACACCACCGGGGTGATCGCCGCGACGACGAGTTCGCCGTACCGCGCCATGGTGCGGACCGTGCGCATCGTGAGCGCGCTCCACTGGTTGAGCACCGTCGGGTCGGCCCGGCGGTGCGAGCCCACCCGCTTCTCCGGCAGCGAGATGTTCGCGTCGTGCCGCACCCGCTGGGCGCTGATGCTCTTCGTGTGGACGGTCACGCGGGCTCTCCCGTCGTCGCGGACGTCGTGTCGGCGCCGGCCGAGTGCCCGGTCAGGCTGAGGAACACATCGTCGAGGGAGGGCCGGCGCAGGCCGATGTCGGCCAGCTCGATCCGGGTGGGGGCGAGCCGGCGCAGCGCCTCGGCGAGCGTCGCCGGGCCGTGCGGCGCCGGAATCGAGACGCGGTCGTTGCTGCCCGCGGTGGCCAGCTCGGCGCGCACGTCGGGCGGGACGAGGTTGCCGAGGGCGTGCACCACCCACGGCAGCGCGTTCGGGTCGACCGGGACGATTTCGCAGTAGCTGCCTCCGGTGGAGGCCTTGAGCTCGTTGGCCGTCCCCTCCGCCACCACGGTGCCCCGGTCGATGACGATGATGTTGTCGCTGAGCAGGTCGGCCTCCTCGAGGTACTGCGTCGTCAGCAGCACCGTGATGCCCTGCTTCTTGAGCGCACCCACCAGGGACCAGACGCCCTGCCGGCTGCGCGGATCGAGGCCGGTGGTCGGCTCGTCGAGGAAGACGACCTCGGGGCGCACGACGAGCCCGCATGCGATGTCGACGCGCCGGCGCATGCCGCCGGAGTAGTGCCGCACCGCCCGCTTACCGGCGTCGACCAGATCGAATTCGCGGAGCAGCTCGTCGGCGCGCTGGCGCGCGGCCGCGCGGTCGAGGCCCATCAGACGGCCGAACAGGATCAGGTTCTCCCGGCCCGACAGCGTCTCGTCGAGGGCGGCGTACTGGCCGGTCATCATGATCGAGCGGCGCACGGCGGCGGGGTCGCCGACCACGTCGTGCCCGGCGATCACCGCGCGCCCGCCGGTCGGGCGCAGCAGCGTGGACAGGATCTTCACCGTCGTCGTCTTGCCGGCGCCGTTGGGCCCGAGAATGCCGAGGACCGAGCCTCGTGGGGCGGAGAACGTGATGCCCTTGAGGGCATGGACGTCCCCGAACGACTTGTGCAGGTCGTCGACGAGGACCGCTTCGTCGTGGTATCTCAGCATCACTCTCCGCCGTGGAACTCTCGGTCGGCCGCTTGCGGACCCGTCGACGAGTAGATCCCGCCGTCACGCCGCGATGTTACCGGCCGGTGCCTGCGGCCCCGGTCTTCCGCGAGCGCCGGGCCGTGCGTCCGTCAGCTCCAGACGCCGATCTCGTCGAGGTGCCGGACCAGCCGGCCGGCCCCGTCGGTGAAGTGCCGGCGGGTCTCCCGGCCTGCGGAATCGCCGTCGCCGCGGCGCAGGGCGTCCACGAGGCGCTTGTGCGACGCCACCGCCGCGGCACCCCAGTCGGGGTCGGACGAGTAGAAGTGCACCGGCGTGTAGCGCGTGGCGTTGAGCAGGAACCAGGACAGCTTGCGCGCGCCGGTCGCGCGGTTGAGTGTGCGGTGGAAGGCGAACTCGAGGTCCTCGATCCGCGCCCCGTCCCCGCTGCGCACCGCTTCGGCCAGGCGTTCGTTGAGGTCGGCCAGCTCGGCCACGGTGTCCGGGGTGATCACCGCGGCCGCCCGTCGCGCCAGCTCCTCCGCGATCTGCCCCTGCAGCCAGAACAGGTCGTCGATGTCGCCCCGGCTCAACGGGGCCACGACATAGCCGCGGTGCGGGACGAGCTCCACGAGTCCCTCGCCGCGCAGTGTGAGCAAGGCCTCACGCACCGGGGTGACGCTCACGCCGAGCTCGGCCGCGGTCTCGTCCAGCCGGATGAAGTCGCCGGGCCGGACCCCACCCGACATGATGAGATTGCGGACGTGCACCGCCACGTCGTCGGACAGCTGGGGCCTGCGGCGCAGCGGCCGGGACCCGGGCGACCGGGACTGGGCAGAGGATGTCATTCGGCGCTCCTTCAGTCCCGCGTTCCGGGGCGCGGGTCGCTTCCGTTCGACGGATTATTCCGCACCGGTCGTGCGCCGTGGGGGAGGGGCGCGGGATGCGCGTGCGCTGCGGCCTCCGCTACCCGCCGTTATGGTCGGACCGGTGAGTTTCGAAACGTCACGACGTCGTTTTCTCGGAACCATGGCCGGTGGCCTCGTCGGGCTCGGCCTGATGCACCCTGCGCGCGCGGGCGCCCGGCCGGCGGCCCGGCTGCCCGATCCGGGGACCGTCCCGGTCATCGATCCGGCCCTGCTGAGCGCGGTCGAAGCGGCGAGCCTGCTGCGGTCCGGGCAGTTGCACCCGCGCGAACTCCTCGATGCCTGCCTGCGCCGTAGCCGGGACCACGACGGCGGCGTCGGCGCATGGATCCACCTCTATCCAGACCTCGCCTATGCCGCCGCCGACGCGGCGGCGACCCGGCTCAGCGCCGCCCGGGCGTCGGGCGAGCCCGTCTCGCCCGTGTGCGGGCTGCCGATCGCGCTCAAGGACCTCTTCGCGGTGGGCGGGCTCCCGCTCACCGCGTCGAGCAACGTGCTGCGGGACAACGTGGCCGCCGGGGATTCGGGGGTGTGGCGCCGGCTGCAGGAGGCCGGGGCGGTCCTGCTCGGTCACGTGCACACCGACGAGTTCGCGATCGGCGTGGTCACCCCGCAGGTGGCCAACCCGTGGAACCCGCAGTACTCCCCGGGCGGCTCGTCGGGCGGCAGCGCCGCCGCGGTGGCGGCCCGGTTCGTCCCCCTGTCGGTCGGCAGCGACACCGGCGGCTCGCTGCGGCTGCCGGCCAGCTCGTGCGGCGTCTCGGCGATCAAGCCCACGTACGGGCGGATCACCTCGCACGGGATGATCCCGCTCACCTGGACCCGGGACCACCCCGGCCCCATCGGGCACAGTCTCGCGGACGCCTCGCTGCTGCTGGGTGTCCTCGCCGGCGCGGAGGCGGACGATCCGGTGACGGCCGCCGGTCCGGGCGTGCCCGAGGGCGGCTATCCGCTGGTGCCGCCCGCCGGGACCGCGCCGCTCGCGGGCGTCCGTATCGGCGTGCCGCACGGGGCGACCGACCGGCTTGCCCCGGAGCTGCGGCGCCTGTTCGACGAGTTCCTCGCGACGGCGCGTGCGCTGGGCGCCGAAACCGTACCGGTGTCGATGCCGCACCCACCGGATTCGCTCCTGGCCGGCGACACGGCGGAGATGGGGGCCTACCCCCGGCAGTTCGTGGACCGGCTCGGCGACTATCGCATCGATCTCGCACCGCTCGTGAGCGCGGCGGTGGCGTCGCTCGCGCTGCCGGTGGCCGACTACTTCGGGCTCGAGCGCGACCGGCTGCGCTACCAGCACCAGTACAACGCCATGTTCCGGGACCACGATCTCGACGTGATCGCGTTGCCGGGCGCGCTCGACGACGGCTGTCCCCGCGACGCGTTCGCGGGCCTGAGCGTGCTGTCCGGGGTGGCCGGCGACGTCCAGTGGGCCAATTACACCGGCGCCCCTGCCGTTTCGTTCCCGGTCGGCCGCTCGGCGGTGACCGGGCTGCCGTTCGGTGTCCAGCTGGGCGCGCTGCCCTGGCAGGAGGCCGCGTTGATCTCGGTGGGGCTGGCCCTGCAGGAGGCGTTGCCGGTGTGGCGCGACGTGCCGCCCGTGGCGCCGGCGCCGCGCGAGCTGCCGGTGGCCACGCCGGCGGCGCCGGGACCGGGTCCCGATCCGACCAACACGCTCGGGGCGGCGGCGCCCGTGCGGACGCCCGCGACGTTGTCGACCGGAGGGTGGTGACGGCCGCGCGGCCGGGGCGAAGTTGAGAATGCCGACCGGGTCCTGCATACTGGTCGGGTTGCCTTGACCGGGTCACGGTTTTCCGCGGCTCGGAACGAGATCGAGTGACAGTCGCGGATCGAGCCTGACGGCCTGGTCGCGGCCACATGCAAGACGGAAGCAGTACCTCCCTGTACCCGTACGGGTGCATCCGGCAGGTCGATCCGTGGTGTCGAGCGTTGGTTCGACGCCGCGGAGCGAGCAGTAGGGCGACACGCCCGACCGCGTGTGCCGGAGAACAATGACAGATGAACAGCGGCATGCGGATCGGGTGCGCCCGGTCACGAAGTGTGAAGAGTGCTGTTCGCCGTCGCCGTTCGGGTGGAACTGTGCAGACGAGGTGGTTCCCGACTCGTTCGGGTACTACGAAACGCGGCAAGAAAAGGACACTAAGCGTGGCGGGACAAAAGATCCGCATCAGGCTCAAGGCCTATGACCATGAGGCGATCGACGCATCTGCGCGCAAGATCGTCGAGACGGTGACCCGCACGGGCGCCCGCGTGGTCGGCCCGGTGCCGTTGCCCACCGAAAAGAACGTGTACTGCGTCATCCGCTCGCCGCACAAGTACAAGGACTCGCGCGAGCACTTCGAGATGCGGACTCACAAGCGGCTGATCGACATCCTCGACCCGACGCCCAAGACCGTCGACGCGCTCATGCGCATCGACCTCCCGGCGAGCGTCGACGTCAACATTCAGTGACTTTCGAGACCAGCGAGCTTGTAGAAGACGCAGCGGAGACAACACATGACTAACCAGATCAAGGGAATCCTGGGCACCAAGCTCGGCATGACCCAGGTCTTCGACGAGAACAACCGGGTCGTTCCGGTCACCGTCGTCAAGGCCGGACCGAACGTGGTCACCCAGATCCGCACCGAGGAGCGCGACGGCTACAGCGCCGTGCAGCTCGCCTACGGTGCGATCGACCCGCGCAAGGTCACCAAGCCGGTCGCCGGCCAGTTCGCCAAGGCGGGTGTCACCCCTCGCCGCCACATCGTCGAGCTTCGCGTCGACGACACCGAGGGCTTCGAGATCGGCCAGGAACTGACCGCCGAGGTCTTCGAGGACGGCGCATTCGTCGATGTCACCGGCACCTCCAAGGGCAAGGGCTTCGCCGGCACCATGAAGCGCCACGGCTTCGCCGGCCAGGGCGCCTCGCACGGTGCGCAGGCTGTGCACCGTCGTCCGGGCTCCATCGGTGGCTGCGCCACCCCGGGCCGCGTGTTCAAGGGAACCCGCATGTCCGGGCGCATGGGTAGCGACCGCATCACGACGCAGAACCTCTCGGTCCACAAGGTGGACGCCGAGAACGGCCTGCTGCTGATCAAGGGTGCGATCCCGGGCCGCAAGGGCGGCGTCGTGATCGTCAAGACCGCAGTGAAGGGTGGTGCACGGGCATGACCAGCACCGAGACCGCAACCAAGCTGACGCTCGACGTCAAGGCCCCCGGCGGCCAGACCAACGGCACCGTCGATCTCCCCGCCGAGATCTTCGACGCCCCCGCGAACATCGCGCTGCTCCACCAGGTGGTTGTCGCGCAGCTCGCCGCGGCTCGCCAGGGCACGCACGCCACCAAGACCCGCGGCGAGGTCCGCGGCGGTGGCCGGAAGCCGTACCGCCAGAAGGGCACCGGCCGCGCTCGCCAGGGTTCGACCCGCGCGCCGCAGTTCGCCGGCGGTGGCACCGTGCACGGCCCGCAGCCGCGCGACTACAGCCAGCGCACCCCCAAGAAGATGAAGGCCGCCGCCCTCCGCGGTGCCCTCTCCGACCGGGCCCGCAACGAGCGCATCCACGTGATCACCGAGCTCGTGGCCGGACAGACGCCGTCGACCAAGGGCGCGCGCACCTTCCTCGCGGAGCTGACCGATCGCAGGAACCTGCTCCTCGTCGTCGGCCGTGAGGATCTCGCGGCGTGGAAGAGCGTGCAGAACCTGCAGAACGTGCACGCGATCGCTCCGGACCAGCTGAACACCTACGACGTGCTCTACAGCGACGACGTCGTGTTCAGCGTCGAGGCGCTCGACACGTTCATCCACGGGCCGGCCGAGTCCGCCCAGGCAGAGAAGGAGGAGAGCAAGTGAGCACGATCGCGGATCCGCGCGACATCCTGCTGGCTCCGGTCATCTCCGAGAAGTCCTACGGGCTGATGGAGGAAGGCACCTACACCTTCCTGGTGCACCCGGACTCGAACAAGACGCAGATCAAGATTGCCGTCGAGAAGGTCTTCGGCGTCAAGGTGACCAGCGTCAACACCGCCAACCGTCAGGGCAAGCGCAAGCGGACCCGGTTCGGTTACGGCAAGCGCAAGGACACCAAGCGCGCGCTCGTGACCCTGTCGGCCGACAGCAAGCCCATCGAGATCTTCGGAGGGCCGGTCGCGTAGGCGGCCGGGTCTCGAGAGATAGAGGACGAGAAGACTCATGGCAATTCGTAAGTACAAGCCGACAACCCCGGGTCGGCGCGGCGCGAGTGTCTCGGACTTCGCCGAGATCACCCGCTCGACGCCCGAGAAGTCGCTGGTTCGCCCGCTGCACGGCCGCGGTGGTCGCAACGCGCACGGCCGCATCACCACCCGTCACAAGGGTGGCGGACACAAGCGTGCCTACCGCCTGATCGACTTCCGCCGCAACGACAAGGACGGCATCCCGGCCAAGGTCGCTCACATCGAGTACGACCCCAACCGCACCGCCCGCATCGCGCTGCTGCACTACGTGGACGGCGAGAAGCGCTACATCATCGCCCCCAAGGGCCTGGTGCAGGGCGCCCCGGTCGAGTCCGGCCCGCAGGCCGACATCAAGCCCGGCAACAACCTGCCGCTGCGCAACATCCCGACCGGTACCACCATCCACGCGGTGGAACTGCGTCCGGGCGGCGGCGCCAAGATGGCCCGCTCCGCCGGCGCCAGCATCCAGCTGCTCGGTAAGGAAGGCACCTACGCCACCCTGCGTATGCCCTCCGGTGAGATCCGTCGCGTCGACGTGCGCTGCCGCGCCACCGTCGGCGAGGTCGGCAACGCCGAGCAGTCGAACATCAACTGGGGCAAGGCCGGCCGCATGCGCTGGAAGGGCAAGCGCCCGACCGTCCGTGGTGTGGTCATGAACCCGGTCGACCACCCGCACGGCGGTGGTGAGGGCAAGACCTCGGGTGGTCGCCACCCGGTCAGCCCCTGGGGCAAGCCCGAGGGCCGCACCCGCAAGAACAAGGCGTCCGACAAGCTCATCGTCCGTCGTCGCCGTACCGGCAAGAAGCGCTAGTCAAGGAGGGAGTTAGAGAATGCCACGCAGCCTCAAGAAGGGCCCGTTCGTCGACGACCACCTCCTGGCGAAGGTCGATACGCAGAACGAAAAGGGCACCAAGCAGGTCATCAAGACCTGGTCGCGCCGTTCCACCATTCTGCCCGACTTCATCGGTCACACGTTCGCCGTCCACGACGGTCGCAAGCACGTGCCGGTGTTCGTCTCGGAGTCGATGGTCGGCCACAAGCTCGGCGAGTTCGCGCCGACCCGTACGTTCAAGGGCCACATCAAGGACGACCGGAAGAGCAAGCGCCGATGAGCAACGCGAAGAGCTCGGCACAGCTGAGCACCGAAACACCCGCAAACAGCGCTCGGGCTGTTGCGCGCCACGTGCGCGTGACCCCGATGAAGGCGCGCCGCGTCGTCGACATCGTCCGGGGCAAGTCCGTGGACGAGGCTCTGTCGATCCTGAAGTTCGCACCGCAGGCCGCGGCCGAGCCGGTCGCCAAGGTGATCGCGAGCGCTGCCGCGAACGCGCAGAACAACCTCGACCTCGACCCGAGCACGCTTGTCGTCGCGACGGCGTACGTCGACGAGGGCGCGACCCTCAAGCGGTTCCAGCCGCGCGCCCAGGGCCGTGCATTCCGCATCCGCAAGCGGACGAGCCACATCACCGTGATCGTCGAGAGCAAGGCGCCTGCGTCTGCTGGAAACCGTAACCGCCGGAAGGGAGCTCAGTAGTGGGCCAGAAGATCAACCCGCACGGCTTCCGTCTGGGCATCACCACCGACTGGAAGTCGCGCTGGTACGCCGACAAGCAGTACGCGGAGTACGTGAAGGAAGACGTCGCGATCCGCAAGTTCCTGGCCACCGGCCTCGAGCGTGCCGGCATCGCCAAGGTCGAGATCGAGCGCACCCGCGACCGTGTGCGTGTGGACATCCACACCGCGCGTCCGGGCATCGTCATCGGCCGCCGCGGCGCCGAGGCCGATCGCATCCGCGCCGAGCTCGAGAAGCTGACCGGCAAGCAGGTTCAGCTGAACATCCTCGAGGTCAAGAACGCCGAGTCCGAGGCTCAGCTGGTGGCGCAGGGCGTCGCCGAGCAGCTCTCGAACCGCGTCGCGTTCCGTCGCGCCATGCGCAAGGCCATCCAGTCGGCCATGCGCCAGCCCAACGTCAAGGGCATCCGGGTGCAGTGCTCGGGCCGCCTCGGCGGCGCCGAGATGTCCCGCTCGGAGTTCTACCGCGAGGGCCGGGTCCCGCTGCACACGCTGCGCGCGGACATCGACTACGGCCTGTACGAGGCGAAGACCACCTTCGGCCGCATCGGCGTGAAGGTCTGGATCTACAAGGGCGACATCGTCGGTGGCCGTCGTGAGCTGGCCGCTGCGGCCGCCGCCCCGGCCGACCGCCCCCGTCGCGAGCGTCCGAGCCGTCCCCGTCGCTCCGGTGCCTCGGGCACCACCGCGACGAGCACCGACGCCGGCCGCGCCGCCTCCGCCGATGCACCCGCTCCGACCGAGAATCAGGAGGGCTGACGCATGTTGATCCCACGGCGGGTCAAGCACCGCAAGCAGCACCACCCGAGCCGCTCGGGTGCCGCCAAGGGTGGGACCCAGGTGACCTTCGGTGACTACGGCATCCAGGCTCTCGAGCCGGCCTACATCACCAACCGGCAGATCGAGTCCGCTCGTATCGCCATGACCCGGCACATCAAGCGTGGCGGCAAGATCTGGATCAACATCTTCCCGGATCGCCCCCTCACCAAGAAGCCGGCCGAGACCCGCATGGGTTCCGGTAAGGGCTCGCCCGAGTGGTGGGTCGCGAACGTCAAGCCCGGACGGGTGATGTTCGAGATGAGCTACCCGAACGAGGAGATTGCCCGCGAGGCCCTTCGGCGCGCGATGCACAAGCTCCCGTGCAAGTGCAGGATCGTGACGAGGGAGGAGCAGTTCTGATGGCTACCGGAACCCCCGCCACAGAGCTCCGCGAGCTGACCGAGGAAGAGCTGGTCACCAAGCTCCGCGAAGCGAAGGAAGAGCTGTTCAACCTTCGTTTCCAGATGGCCACCGGCCAGCTGGACAACAACCGCCGGCTGCGCGTCGTGCGCAACGAGATCGCTCGCATCTACACGGTGCTGCGTGAGCGCGAGCTCGGCCTGGCCTCCGGCCCGGATGCGGGTGACGCGGCATGAGTGAGGAAAAGGCAGTGACCCAGAAGGAAGAGCGCGCCAGCCGCAAGGTCCGCATCGGCTACGTCGTCTCCGACAAGATGGAGAAGACGATCGTGGTCGAGCTCGAGGACCGGGTGAAGCACCCGCTGTACGGCAAGATCATCCGCCGTACCACCAAGGTGAAGGCGCACGACGAGAACGGCGTGGCCGGCATCGGCGACCGCGTGCAGCTGATGGAGACCCGTCCGCTGTCCGCGACCAAGCGGTGGCGTCTGGTCGAGGTGCTCGAGAAGGCCAAGTAAGGCCTCCTCCACCCCCCGCCGCGGGGGTGACGAAGGGACCCAGTACGATGGTGGGGTTGTCTCGAGCGGCCTGCTTCAGGCAGCGCCGGGACAGCCCCACCTTCGTGGGTACGGACCGTGCACGTCGGGTCGGAAATCCGCCGTGCAGACAGAAAAGGGTGCGCGCACCCGGATCTGTCGAATTCAGCCAGGTCAAGGAGAAGTAAGTGATCCAGCAGGAGTCGCGACTGCGCGTCGCCGACAACACGGGTGCCAAGGAGATTCTCTGCATCCGCGTTCTCGGTGGCTCGTCCCGTCGCTACGCCGGTATCGGTGACATCATCGTCGCCACCGTGAAGGACGCGATCCCCGGTGGCAACGTCAAGCGTGGTGACGTCGTCAAGGCTGTCGTCGTGCGCACCTCCAAGGAGCGCCGCCGGCCGGACGGCTCGTACATCAAGTTCGACGAGAACGCCGCCGTCATCATCAAGGGTGACAACGACCCGCGCGGCACCCGCATCTTCGGCCCCGTCGGCCGTGAGCTGCGCGACAAGCGGTTCATGAAGATCGTCTCGCTCGCTCCGGAGGTGCTGTGATGAAGGTGCACAAGGGCGACACCGTGCTCGTCATCTCGGGCAAGGACAAGGGTGCCAAGGGCAAGGTCATCGCGGCCTACCCGAAGGAGAACCGGGTCCTCGTCGAGGGCGTGAACCGGATCAAGAAGCACACGGCGGTCTCGGCCAACGAGCGCGGCGCCTCCTCCGGGGGCATCGTGACGCAGGAGGCCCCGATCCACGTTTCCAACGTCGCTGTCATCGACTCGGACGGCAACCCCACCCGGGTGGGCTACCGGACCGACGAGGAAACCGGCAAGCGCGTTCGGATTTCCCGGAAGAACGGGAAGGACATCTGACATGACCACCACCGAGAACAAGACCGCACCGCGTCTGAAGACCCGGTACCGCGAGGAGATCCGCGACGCGCTTAACGCGGAGTTCGACTACGCGAACGTCATGCAGATCCCCGGCGTCGTGAAGGTCGTCGTCAACATGGGTGTCGGTGACGCCGCCCGCGACGCGAAGCTGATCAACGGCGCCGTCGCCGACCTGGCCCTGATCACCGGCCAGAAGCCGGAGATCCGCAAGGCCCGCAAGTCGATCGCGCAGTTCAAGCTCCGTGAGGGCATGCCGATCGGTGCGCGCGTCACGCTGCGCGGCGACCGCATGTGGGAGTTCCTGGACCGCCTGGTCTCCATCGCGCTGCCCCGTATCCGGGACTTCCGTGGCCTCAACGGCAACCAGTTCGACGGCAACGGCAACTACACGTTCGGCCTGAACGAGCAGTCGATGTTCCACGAGATCGACGTGGACAAGATCGATCGCCCGCGCGGCATGGACATCACCGTCGTCACGACCGCCACCAACAACGAAGAAGGCCGTGCCCTGCTGAAGCACCTCGGCTTCCCGTTCAAGGAGAACTGAGCCCATGGCTAAGAAGGCACTGGTCAACAAGGCCAACAAGAAGCCGAAGTTCGCGGTGCGCGCCTACACCCGCTGCCAGCGTTGCGGGCGCCCCCACGCGGTGTTCCGCAAGTTCGGTCTCTGCCGCGTCTGCCTCCGTGAGATGGCACACCGCGGTGAGCTTCCCGGAGTTCACAAGAGCTCCTGGTGACGTGAACGGTGGGTGACCGCAGGGTCACCCACCGTCACTACTGTCAGGGGCCGGTCGCATCCGCGTCCGGTCCGCATGAAACCAAGTTCGTCGTAGGCCCACGGCCGGCGCACCGGTGATTCGTCACCACTGCCGGTGTTGCATGGGAACCGCAACGAGAAAGGTGAACAGGTCAGCCATGACCATGACCGACCCCATCGCAGACTTCTTGACGCGTCTGCGCAACGCCAACACGGCGTACCACGACGAGGTGAAGCTTCCCCACTCGAAGATCAAGGCGAACATCGCCGAGATCCTCAAGCGTGAGGGCTACATCGCCGACTTCCGCACCGAGGATGCCGAGGTGGGCAAGACCCTCGTCGTCGACCTCAAGTACGGCCCTTCCCGTGAGCGCAGCCTCGCCGGTGTGCGCCGCGTGTCGAAGCCCGGCCTGCGCGTGTACGCGAAATCCACCAACCTGCCCAAGGTCCTGGGCGGCCTCGGCGTGGCGATCATCTCCACGTCCTCCGGCCTGCTCACCGATCGCCAGGCGGCCAAGCAGGGAGTGGGCGGGGAAGTCCTCGCCTACGTCTGGTAAGGGAGGCCACCACAATGTCGCGTATTGGAAAGCTTCCGGTCACCGTCCCCTCGGGTGTCGAGGTGACCATCGACGGCCAGGACGTCGCAGTGAAGGGCCCCAAGGGCAACCTCTCGCTGACCATCGCCGAGCCGATCACCATCGCCAAGGGTGAGGACGGCGCGCTCAACGTGAGCCGTCCGAACGACGAGCGCCGCAGCCGTGCGCTGCACGGCCTGTCGCGCACCCTCGTGCAGAACCTCATCGACGGTGTCACCCAGGGGTACACCACGAAGATGGAGATCCACGGCGTCGGTTACCGCGTCGCGCTCAAGGGCAAGGACCTCGAGTTCTCGCTCGGCTACAGCCACCCGGTCCCGATCGAGGCCCCCGAGGGCATCACGTTCGCGGTCGAGTCGCCGACGAAGTTCTCGATCTCGGGCATCGACAAGCAGAAGGTCGGCCAGATCGCGGCCAACATCCGCCGGCTGCGCAAGTCCGACCCGTACAAGGGCAAGGGCATCCGCTACGAGGGCGAGCAGGTGCGCCGCAAGGTCGGAAAGACGGGTAAGTGATCATGAGCCAGACCGAGAACCAGAAGGCCAAGCGGATTCCGCTCGGCAAGGACGCGTCCACCCGGCGTCGGCTGTCGAAGCAGCGTCGGCACTTCCGTCTGCGCAAGAAGGTCGCCGGCACCGCCGAGCGTCCCCGTCTCGTCGTGAACCGGTCCTCGCGCCACATCCACGCCCAGCTGGTGGATGACCTGACGGGCACCACCCTGGCGGCGGCCTCGACCGTCGAGCCGGACGTGCGTGCGGTCGAGGGCGACAAGAAGGCGCGCGGCGCCAAGGTCGGTCAGCTGCTCGCCGAGCGTGCCAAGGCTGCCGGCGTGGAGGCCGTGGTCTTCGACCGCGGCGGCCACACCTACAGCGGCCGGATCGCGGCCCTCGCAGACGCGGCTCGCGAAAGCGGGTTGAAGTTCTGATGACCATCTCTTCGAACGGAAGGAACGCCTGATGCCGGGACGTCAGCGGCGTGACGGCGGCAACGGCCCCGCCGGACAGAATGGCCCCAACACCGGGGACCAGCGTGGTGGTCGCGACCGCCGCGATCGTGACTCGCGTGGCGGCGGTGCCGCCGAGAAGTCGAACTACATCGAGCGTGTCGTCTCGATCAACCGTGTGTCGAAGGTCGTCAAGGGCGGCCGTCGCTTCAGCTTCACCGCGCTGGTGATCGTGGGCGACGGCAACGGCCTGGTCGGCGTCGGCTACGGCAAGGCCAAGGAAGTTCCCGCGGCCATCCAGAAGGGTGTCGAGGAAGCGCGCAAGGGCTTCTTCCGCGTCCCGCTCATCGGCTCCACCGTCACCCACCCGGTGCAGGGTGAGGCCGCGGCGGGTGTCGTCATGCTGCGTCCGGCCTCGCCGGGTACCGGTGTGATCGCCGGTGGCGCGGTGCGTGCCGTGCTCGAATGCGCGGGCATCCACGACATCCTGTCGAAGTCGCTCGGTAGCGACAACGCCATCAACGTCGTGCACGCCACCGTGGCCGCCCTCAAGCAGCTGCAGCGCCCCGAGGAAGTCGCGGCTCGCCGCGGTCTGCCCCTCGAGGACGTCGCACCTGCGGGCATGCTGCGCGCCCGGGCACAGGCTGCTGGGAGCGTGAAGTAATGGCAGAGCTGAAGATCACGCAGGTCAAGAGCACCATCGGCGCCAAGTCGAACCAGCGCGACAGCCTGCGCACCCTCGGTCTGCGGAAGATCCGCCAGTCCGTGGTCCGCGAGGACAACGCGCAGAACCGCGGCTTGATCAACGTGGTGCGTCACCTCGTCGTTGTCGAGGAAGTCACTGCTGAGGAGGCCTCCAAGTGACCATCAAGCTGCACCACCTGCGCCCGGCCCCGGGCGCGAAGACGGACAAGACCCGCGTCGGCCGCGGTGAGGGTTCGAAGGGCAAGACCGCCGGTCGCGGTACGAAGGGCACCAAGGCGCGCAAGAACGTCTCGGCGGCCTTCGAGGGTGGCCAGATGCCGCTGCACATGCGGCTGCCGAAGCTCAAGGGCTTCAAGAACGCCTTCCGCACCGAATACCAGGTCGTCAATGTCGGCGACATCGCCCGCCTGTTCCCCGAGGGTGGCCAGGTCGGCGTCGACGAGCTCGTCGCCAAGGGCGCGGTTCGCAAGAACCAGCTCGTGAAGGTCCTCGGCGAGGGCGAGCTCACGGTTGCCGTGCAGGTGACCGCGAACAAGTTCTCCGGTTCCGCCAAGGAGAAGATCGCCGCTGCCGGCGGCACCGCGACCGAACTGGCCTGACCGGTTCGCTCGTGCGTGACGCACAGCTCGAGAACGGCCGCACTGCAGCACGTCCCGCAGTGCGGCCGTTCGGCGTTCGCACCCCACCGCATGCCGCGCGGCGGAGCACATCCGCCGCGCGTGCGAGCCGCCCCGACCCGGCGCCACGGCACCGGTCCGGGGCGCGCTGCTAGAGTTCAAGAGTTGTCGACCGTCGGACCCCGCGCGTCGATCCACAGTCTCCCGTTTCGCCCTGCCAGGAGGATCTTTGCTTTCCGCCTTCGTCTCGGCCCTCAGGACCCCGGACCTGAGGCGGAAGATCCTCGTCGCGCTCGGGTTGGTGGCCCTGTACCGCCTCGGCGCGACGTTGCCGTCTCCGGGCGTCGACTACGGCAATGTGCGCGCCTGCATCGATCAGCTCAGCGGCGGCGACTCCGCCGGGATCTACTCGCTGATCAATCTGTTCTCCGGTGGCGCGCTGCTACAGCTGTCGGTGTTCGCGATCGGCATCATGCCGTTCATCACCGCGAGCATCATCGTCCAGCTGCTGACGGTGGTCATTCCACGATTCGAGGAACTCCGCAAGGAGGGCCAGGCCGGCCAGGCCAAGATGACGCAGTACACGCGGTACCTCGCGGTGGCGCTCGCCGTGCTGCAGTCCACCGGCATCGTCGCCCTCGCTGCCCGTGGTCAGCTGCTGCAGGGCTGTACCGAACCGATCCTGGCCGACGACAGCATCTTCGGCATGGTCGTGATCGTGCTGGTCATGACGGCCGGTGCGGCACTCGTCATGTGGTTCGGTGAGCTCATCACCGAGCGCGGCGTCGGCAACGGCATGTCGATCCTGATCTTCGCCGGCATCGCCTCGCGGCTGCCGGCCGAGGGCCGCACCATCCTCGAGTCCCGCGGTGGCCTGGTCTTCGCCATCGTCCTCGTCGTCGCGCTGGTGGTCATCACCGGCGTGGTGTTCGTCGAGCAGGGCCAGCGCCGGATCCCGGTGCAGTACGCCAAGCGCATGGTGGGCCGGCGCATGTACGGCGGTTCCTCGACCTACCTGCCCCTGAAGGTCAACCAGGCCGGCATCATCCCGGTGATCTTCGCGTCGTCGTTGCTGTACCTGCCGAACCTCATCGCCCAGCTGACCGGAGCCACCTCGGCCACCGACCCGAGCTGGTGGCAGCGGATCATCAACGAATACCTGGTGAATCCGAACAACCCCGTTTACATCGCGATCTACTTCTCGCTGATCGTCTTCTTCGTCTTCTTCTACGTCGCCATCACCTTCAACCCGGAGGAACGGGCCGACGAGATGAAGAAGTACGGCGGATTCATCCCCGGCATCCGGCCGGGACGCCCCACTGCCGAGTACCTCAGCTACGTCCTCAACCGCATCACGGTTCCAGGTTCGCTGTACCTGGGTCTCATCGCGACGCTGCCCAACTTCTTCCTCTCGGGCAGCCAGACCGCCACCAGCATCTTCGGCGGCGCCGCGGTGCTCATTCTCGTCAGTGTCGCGCTGGACACTGTCAAGCAGATCGAAAGTCAACTCATGCAGCGCAACTACGAAGGGTTCCTCAAGTGAGACTTGTACTCCTCGGTCCGCCCGGTGCCGGCAAGGGCACGCAGGCCGCCATCCTGTCGGAGAAGCTCGGCGTCCCCGCAATCTCCACCGGGGATCTGTTCCGGGCCAACATCGGGCAGGGCACCCCGCTCGGCCTCGAAGCCAAGAAGTACATCGACGCCGGGGAGCTCGTGCCCGCCGAGATCACCAACAACATGGTGCGCGCCCGCCTCGCCGAGCCCGACGCCGCCAACGGCTTCCTGCTCGACGGCTTCCCCCGCAGCGTGGAGCAGGCCCGCGAACTCGAGGCCATCCTGAAGGATCTCGACACCCAACTCGACGGGGTCCTGTCCTTCGACATCGACGAGGACGTGGTGGTGGAGCGGATGCTCGCCCGCGGCCGCGCCGACGACACCGAGGACGTCATCCGCAACCGGCTCCGGGTCTACCGCGAGGAGACCGCGCCGCTGCTCGACTACTACGCCGATTCGCTCGTCACGGTCGACGCCGTCGGCGAGGTCGACGAGATCAACGCGCGCGCCCTCGCGGCCCTCGGCAAGTAAGGACGCAGGAGCAAGAAGATGGGTTTCGGGCGCAAGCGCAAGGTGGTTCCGTTCCGCACCGCCGGCGAACTCGATGCGATGGCGGCGGCGGGTGCCGTCGTCGGCGCCGCTCTCGTGGCGGTACGGAAGGCGGCGAAGCCGGGCGTGAGCACCCTGGAACTGGACCAGGTGGCGGAGGCGGTCATCCGCGACGCGGGGGCCGTCCCCTCCTTCCTGGGCTACCACGGGTTCACCGGCTCGATCTGTTCGTCGGTGAACGACCGCGTGGTGCACGGCATCCCCTCGGCGACGGAGATCCTCGCCGAGGGCGATCTCGTGTCGATCGACTGCGGCGCGATTCTCGACGGCTGGCACGGCGACTCGGCGTGGACCTTCGGAGTCGGTGAGCTCTCCGCCGCCGACGCCGACCTCAGCGATGCGACGCGGCTGTCGATGGAGGCGGGGATTGCGGCGATGCTGCCGGACAACCGGCTCACCGACGTCTCGCACGCCATCGAGCTGGGTACCCGCGCCGCGGAGTCGGCGCACGGCCGGAGCTACGGCATCGTCGACGGCTACGGCGGCCACGCCATCGGCCGCGAGATGCATATGGACCCGTTCCTGCCGAACGAGGGCGCGCCCGGCAAGGGCCCCCGTCTCGTGGTGGGATCGGTGCTCGCCATCGAGCCGATGCTGACCCTCGGCACCTACGAGACCGAGGTGCTCGGCGACAAGTGGACCGTCGTCACGACCGACGGCAGCCGCGCCGCGCACTGGGAGCACACCGTCGCGGTGACCGAGGACGGTCCGCGCATCCTGACCCCGCGCCCGGAGTAGCGGCGGTGGCGACGAGCGAATGTATCGCTCGCTGCCGTGAAGGAGCTGAACGATACATTCGCTCGGGCCGCGGGCGCCGCCGGTTCACGCCTCGAGCAGGAGGGTGACCGGGCCGTCGTTCACCAGGCTCACCTCCATGTGCTCCCCGAAGACGCCGGTCTGCACGTCGGCGCCCAGGCCGCGCAGCGCCGTCGTGAACTCGTCCACCAGGGGTTCGGCCACCGCGCGTGGCGCGGCCGCCGACCACGACGGACGGCGGCTCCTGCGGGTGTCGGCCATGAGCGTGAACTGGCTGACGACGAGGATCGGTGCGGCCAGATCGGACGCGGACTTCTCGTCCTCGAGGATCCGCAACGTCCACACCTTCCGGGCGAGCGTGGCGGCCTTCGCCGCGTCGTCGTCGTGGGTCACGCCGACGAGCACGAGCAGCCCGTGACCGCCGACCCGGGGCGAGATGCGGGCGACCTCGCGCCCGTCGACCGCGACCGCGGCACCCGTCACCCGCTGAACCAACGCCCGCACGGCTGTCCTCCTCGCATCTCGGCATTTGGCCCCGGTGGGAAAGTTCCCGTAACATAGATCGATGGTGCGCCCTGCGCGCCGGCCCGCGGTTGTCCGCAGGCCGGTCACGTCGAGCGTCACGGTAACGGAAACCGATGCAACCACACGCCGAACAACACGGATCGCGGAGGATATGGCCAAGAAAGACGGAGCCATCGAGGTCGAGGGTCGCGTGATCGAGCCGCTGCCCAATGCGATGTTTCGCATTGAGCTCGAGAACGGTCACAAGGTCCTGGCTCACATCAGCGGCAAGATGCGTCAGCACTACATTCGCATCCTGCCCGAGGACCGGGTTGTCGTGGAGCTCTCGCCCTACGACCTGTCGCGTGGGCGCATCGTCTACCGCTACAAGTAAGAGCTTCCCCGGCCGCACGGTCGGGGAGAACCATGTCTGCGGCATGCCTCGTGCTCTGCCGCAGGCGTACACACAGGAGATCAGACGCACCGTGAAGGTTCAGCCGAGCGTCAAGAAGATCTGCGAGAAGTGCAAGGTGATCCGCCGTAACGGCCGGGTCATGGTGATCTGCGAGAACCTGCGCCACAAGCAGCGCCAGGGCTAGACCACCCGCTCTTCGAAAGATCGGCTTGGCAACAAGCTAGAGAAGACCTTCCAGCACCAGTCGTTCGGTCACGATTCCCGATTCGTCGGGGAGCCGCGCGATACACCCCCGGTTCGGAGGCCGGGGCCCCACTGTGTTTCGGACTACCGGCGTTCCGGCTTCGGCCGGGCCGCGGGACCACACAGTTTCACGACGCAGGGGACGGGCTGGGAGCAGACCTCCGCACACCGAATAGGAATGCCACATGGCACGTCTCGCAGGTGTCGATCTTCCCCGCGAAAAGCGGATGGAGATCGCACTGACCTACATCTACGGCATCGGCCGTACCCGCTCGAAGGAGATCCTCGAGGCCACCGGCGTGAGCCCGGATCTGCGCAGCAAGGACCTCTCCGACGAGGATCTCGCCAAGCTGCGCGAGTTCATCGAGGAGACCTACAAGGTCGAGGGTGACCTCCGCCGCGAGGTCCAGGCGGACATCCGTCGCAAGATCGAGATCGGCTGCTACCAGGGCCTGCGACACCGTCGTGGTCTGCCCGTGCGTGGACAGCGCACCAAGACCAACGCCCGCACCCGCAAGGGTCCGAAGCGCACCGTCGCAGGAAAGAAGAAGTAATGCCTCCCAAGTCACGCAGCACCGGTCCGAAGAAGACCCAGAAGGCGCGCCGCAGGGACAAGAAGAACGTCCCGCACGGTGCCGCTCACATCAAGAGCACCTTCAACAACACGATCGTGTCCATCACGGACCCGAACGGCAACGTCATCTCCTGGGCGTCCTCCGGCCACGTCGGCTTCAAGGGTTCGCGCAAGTCGACCCCGTTCGCCGCGCAGCTCGCCGCCGAGAACGCTGCCCGCAAGGCGCAGGAGCACGGTGTCAAGAAGGTCGACGTCTTCGTGAAGGGCCCGGGCTCGGGCCGCGAGACGGCGATCCGCTCCCTCCAGGCCGCGGGCCTCGAGGTCGGCACCATCTCCGACGTCACCCCCCAGCCGCACAACGGCTGCCGTCCGCCCAAGCGGCGTCGCGTCTAACGGGAAAGGAAGGTTTGAATCATGGCTCGCTATACCGGTCCCGTTACCCGTAAGTCGCGTCGTCTGCGCGTCGACCTCGTCGGAGGCGACCAGGCGTTCGAGCGTCGCCCCTACCCGCCCGGCCAGCACGGCCGCGCGCGGATCAAGGAGAGCGAATACCTGCTCCAGCTGCAGGAGAAGCAGAAGGCCCGCTTCTCCTACGGCGTGATGGAGAAGCAGTTCCGTCGTTACTACGAGGAGGCCGCCGGCCGGCCCGGCAAGACCGGTGAGGTCCTGCTGGTCATCCTCGAGTCGCGTCTGGACAACGTCGTCTACCGCGCCGGTCTCGCCCGGACCCGCCGTCAGGCCCGCCAGCTGGTGAGCCACGGCCACTTCCTGGTGAACGGCAAGAAGGTCGACATCCCGAGCTACCGCGTCTCGCAGTACGACATCATCGACGTCCGCGAGAAGTCGCTGGGCACGCTGCCCTTCCAGGTGGCCCGTGAGACCCAGGGTGACCGCCCGATCCCGGGTTGGCTGCAGGTCGTCGGCCCGCGTCTGCGGGTGCTGGTCCACCAGCTCCCCGAGCGCGCGCAGATCGACATCCCGCTGCAGGAACAGCTGATCGTCGAGTACTACTCGAAGTAAGGCGCTTCGCGCCGTGGTGTCCTTCCGGTCCTCCCGAGGTCCGGGGGGACACCACACCCCGACCAGGGCGTCATATGGCGGACGCCCACAAGGAGGCACTCCATGCTCATCTCGCAGCGACCCACCCTCAGCGAAGAGGTCATCGCCGACGACCGCTCGAAGTTCGTCATCGAACCCCTCGAGCCCGGTTTCGGGTACACCCTCGGCAACTCGCTTCGTCGCACCCTGCTGTCCTCGATTCCGGGCGCGGCCGTCACCAGCATTCGCATCGACGGCGTGCTCCACGAGTTCACCACGGTCCCCGGGGTCAAGGAGGATGTCACCGACATCATCCTGAACCTCAAGGGCCTCGTGGTCAGCTCGGAAGAGGACGAGCCGGTCACCATGTACGTCCGCAAGCAGGGCCCCGGCACCGTGACCGCGGGCGACATCGTGCCCCCGGCCGGTGTCACCGTCCACAACCCGGACCTGCACATCGCCACCCTGAACGACAAGGGCAAGCTGGAGATCGAGCTCGTCGTCGAGCGCGGCCGCGGCTACGTCCCCGCTGTTCAGAACAAGGCATCCGGCGCCGAGATCGGCCGCATCCCGGTCGACTCGATCTATTCGCCGGTGCTCAAGGTGACCTACAAGGTGGAGGCGACCCGCGTCGAGCAGCGCACCGACTTCGATCGGTTGATTCTCGACGTGGAGACCAAGAACTCGATCACCGCGCGGGACGCGCTCGCCTCGGCGGGCAAGACCCTGGTGGAGCTCTTCGGTCTGGCCCGTGAGCTGAACGTCGAAGCAGAAGGCATCGAGATCGGTCCCTCGCCCGCCGAGGCCGACCACATCGCCTCCTTCGGACTCCCCATCGAGGACCTCGACCTGACGGTCCGGTCCTACAACTGCCTCAAGCGCGAGGGTGTGCACACCGTCGGTGAGCTCGTGGCACGCACGGAGTCCGATCTGCTCGACATCCGCAACTTCGGTCAGAAGTCCATCGACGAGGTGAAGGTCAAGCTGCACTCGCTCGGCCTCTCCCTCAAGGACAGCCCCGCGTCCTTCGACCCGAGCACCGTCGCCGGCTACGACGCCGCGACCGGTACCTGGAGCGACACGGACGCCGGTTCCTTCGGCGACGCCGAGGGGAACGAGGACTACGCCGAGACCGAGCAGCTGTAGCAGCTCACGGTCCGTTACTAGGAGATTCATCATGCCCAAGCCCAAGAAGGGTGCCCGCTTCGGCGGGTCGGCCTCGCACCAGAAGGCGCTGATGGCCAACCTGGCCACCGCGCTCTTCGAGCACGGCCGCATCACCACCACCGAGGCCAAGGCCAAGGCCCTGCGGCCCTACGCCGAGAAGCTCGTCACGCACGCGAAGGCCGGCACGCTGGCCAACCGTCGTGAGGTGCTGAAGGTCATCCGCAACAAGGACGTCGTCCACACGCTGTTCGCGGAGATCGGCCCGTTCTACGAGGACCGCAACGGCGGCTACACCCGCATCGTCAAGACGATGCCGCGCAAGGGTGACAACGCTCCCATGGCGATCATCGAGCTCGTCAAGGAGAAGACGGTCACGTCCGAGGCCGACCGCGCCCGGCGCGTCGCCGCCTCGCAGAGCGCGCCGGCCACCGAGGCCCCGGCCGAGGAGAATGTGGTCGAGGCCGTCGAGGCCGACGCCACCGACGCGCAGGTCGAGAACGCGGACGCCGTCGTCGACGCGATCGAGGACGAGAACGCCACTGCGGCCGACGCCAAGGACGCCGACGAGGCCAAGAAGGACTAGTCCACTTGGTTTCGGCATCCGCTGAAGCGAACGAGCCCGTCGCCCCCCACGGGGGCGGCGGGCCCGTTGCTTTCGAGAACCCTTCCGCCGCCGCCGTGGACACCACCCGGCTGCGGCTCGACATCGCCTACGACGGCACCGACTTCTCCGGCTGGGCGCGTCAGCCCGGACGGCGGACGGTGTGCGGGGAGATCGAGGAGAAGCTCGGTGCGATCGTGCGCGCGCCGGTGCAGCTCACCGTCGCCGGCCGCACCGACGCCGGGGTGCACGCCTCCGGTCAGGTCGCGCACGTCGACGTCCCCACCGCCGCGATTCCGGACGACCTCGTCCGCCTGGTGCGCCGTCTCGCCCGGTTCCTGCCCCGCGACGTCCGCATCACCGGCATCTCCGTCGCCCCGCCGCACTTCGACGCCCGCTTCTCGGCGATCCGCCGGCACTACGAGTACCGGCTCACCACCGCCGTGTACGGGGCGGACCCCCTGCGGGCCCGCGACACCGTCGCCTGGCCCAAGCCGGTGGACGTGGACGCGATGCGCGCGGCGTCGACCTCGCTGCTGGGCCTGCACGACTTCGCGGCCTTCTGCAAGCGGCGCGACGGGGCGACGACGGTCCGCGAACTGCAGCGCTTCGACTGGACGGTGTCCGGCGGTCGCGCGGCGGGCGCCGGTCCGGACGTCGGCGTGATCCTCACCGCGCACGTGAGCGCGGACGCGTTCTGCTGGTCGATGGTGCGCAGCCTCGTCGGCGCGGCGCTGGCCGTGGGGGAGGGGCGGCGCAGTGTCGACTGGATGACCGCACTGCTCGACGAACGGGAGCGTGCCGCGGCGGTGGCCGTGGCCCCGGCGCACGGGCTCAGTCTCGTCGGCGTCGACTATCCCGCCGACGACGACCTCGCGGCGCGCAACGCGGCCACCCGCGAGATGCGCGGGCCCATCAGCCCCGGCTGCTGCTGACCTGCGGCGGGGCCGGCCGGTGATATGTTCCGACGAGCACGTCCCCCGGCCGGCCCGGCCGGGGGATCGGCGTGTGAGAGGGAGGCACCCATTGCTGGACTTGCCCGCGATCCGGCGACGGGGTGCGACGGTGGCGGTGGCACTGCTCGCCGCGACGTCGCTGCTGACGGCACCGGCGCTCGCCCAGCCGGCTGCGGATGCGGACCCGGCCGGTGCCTACGTCGATCACGTGGAGGAGCGGACCGCGCGCGACTGGGTGCTGCACGTGTACTCGCCGTCCATGGACCGGGTGATCCCGGTCGAGGTGATCCGGCCCGCGGACATCTCCGCGGCGCGACCGACGTTCTACCTGCTCAACGGCGCCGGTGGGGGTGAGGACGCCGCCAACTGGCGGGACCAGACGGACGTCCGCGAGTTCTTCGACGGCAAGAACGTCAACGTCGTCACTCCCGTGGGCGGCGCCTTCGCGTACTACACGGACTGGATCCGCGACGACCCGAAGCTCGGCCGGCACCGGTGGGCGACGTTCCTGACGTCGGAGTTGCCGCCGGTCGTCGACGCGGTGCTGGGCGCCGACGGCCGCAACGCCGTCGCGGGGATGTCGATGTCGGGCAGCTCGGTGCTGGCCCTCGCCCAGCAGTCGCCGGGGCTGTACGAGGCGGTGGCGTCCTACAGCGGGTGTGCACAGACGAGCAGCGACCCGGGGCGCAGCTACGTGGAGGCCGTCGTCACCCTCGGCGGCGGCGACGTCGAGAACATGTGGGGGCCGATCGGCGGACCGGGGTGGATCGCCAACGATGCGGCGCTGAACGCGGAGAAGTTGCGCGGCACGACGCTGTACATCTCGTCCGGCGGCGGTCTGCCCGGCCCGCACGAGGCGGCGTTGGGCGGGCAGGTGGATCCGGTCGACCTGGTCGTCCTCGGATCCATCGAGGCGGCCACGGCCCAGTGCACCGAGCGGCTGCGGCGGACCTTCGACGAACTCGGGATCGAGGCGACCTTCAGCACGGGCGCGCAGGGCACGCACTCGTGGGGTTACTGGCAGGACGCGCTGCACGAGTCCTGGCCGATCCTCGCGGAGGCGATCGGCGCGTAGCGCGGCCCGGCACGCGTGACGGAAACAGCAAGGGGGCGAGGTCGGATGACCTCGCCCCCTTCGCTACGCGTCGAGGCGTCTCTCAGATCAGCCAGCTGAGGAAGGAGAGCACGTGGTCGATCAGGGAGCCGAGCGAGCCGAGCAGCATGGGAATTACCTCCGATGTCGATGTACAAATCCTGGACGTACGTCCAACAAGATCTAAGTACAGGCTGTCCGCTTTGCCCAGAAAATGTGACGCAGGATACCGAGGGGAACGGCGAGGGGTCGGAGGTCAGTCCGCGATCATCCGGAGCAGCGCCGCCACCGCGCGGAACGGCAGCGACAGGAGCCGCAGGAACAGGACGCCGAGCTCGGCGAGTGTCGCCACCGTGTCGGCGGCGTCGGCCGCCCACTCCATCCGGTCCGCGGCTCTGCGGCCACGCCTACGGCGTCTGTCCACCCGGCGCACGGTAGCAGGTGGTTCGCGAAATCTGACAGGAGGATGTTTCAGATTCCACGGCAGGAGTTATCCGGGCGGTGTCGGGGTGCGCGAGCCGCCGGGGAGGACGGCCGCGCGCCCCGACGCCGCCGGGAGTGCGCGCCCCGGGGCTGCCGGGAGTTCACACCGTCAGCCGGCCAGGTGCCGCGCGATGACCAGCCGCTGGATCTGGTTCGTGCCCTCGAAGATCTGGGTGATCTTCGCGTCCCGCATGAAACGTTCGACGGGGAAGTCGCGGGTGTAGCCGTAGCCGCCGAGCACTTGCACGGCGTCGGTGGTCACCTTCATCGCCGCATCGGTCGCGACGAGCTTGGCGACCGACGCCTGCCGCGAGTAGGGCAGGCCGGCATCCTTGCGGCGCGCGGCGTCGATGTACGTCGCGCGGGCCGAGTCCACCGCGGCGGCCATGTCGGCGAGGACGAACCCGAGTCCCTGGTGGTCGATGATCTTCTTGCCGAACGCCTTGCGCTCCTTGGCGTATGCGGTGGCCTCGTCGAGCGCGGCCTGCGCGAGACCCACCGCGACGGCCGCGATGCCGAGCCGGCCCGAGTCGAGCGCGCTGAACGCGATCGGCAGGCCCTGGCCCTCGGCGCCGATGCGGCGCTCGCCGGGCACGAACGCGTCGTCGTAGTGGGCGGTGGTGGTCGGGATGGCGTGCAGACCCATCTTCTCCTCGGGCTTCCCGAAGCTCAGGCCCTCGGTTCCGGCCGGCACGAGGAAGCAGGAGATGCCCTTCGAGCCGGCGTCGGAGGTCCGGGCGAACAGCGTGTAGAAGTCCGCCTTGCCGCCGTTGGTGATCCACGCCTTCGATCCGGAGATCCGGTAGCCGCCGTCCACGGCCGTCGCGCGGCAGGCCAGGGCCGCGGCATCGGACCCGGCCTGCGGCTCGGAGAGGCTGTAGGCGCCGATCGTGTCGCCGCCGAGCATGTCCGGCAGCCACTTGTTCTTCTGCTCGTCGGTGCCGTGGGTGGCCAGCGCGAAGCACGACAGCCCGTGCACGCTCACCGCGACGGCAACCGCCGCCCAGCGGGCGCCGAGCTCCTCGAGCACCTGCAGGTACACCTCGTACGGCTGGTTGCCGCCGCCGAATTCCTCCGGGTACGGCAGGCTCAGCAACCCCGCCGCGCCGAGGGCCGGGAAGACCCCCTCGGGGAACGTCTCGGTGCGCTCGTGTTCGACGACCCGCGGGGCGAGAACCTTGTCCGCGACGTCGCGGGTCAGTTCGATGAGGTCGTAGGCCTCGGGGGTGGGCAGCAGGCGCTCGACAGGCACGGCAGACTCCTCGATCGGAAATAGTACTGAGAACGATACTGCAGTACTGTATGAAGTATGACAAGAGCGGGGATCCGACGCGGCACGGCACGTCAGGCGCAGCTGTTCGACCAGCTCGTCGCCCTGTTCCTCGCCGCGGGCTTCGCCCACTTCACCCTCGACGACATCGCCGCCCGCCTGCACTGCTCGAAGTCGACGCTCTACACCCTCGCCGAGAGCAAGGACCGCCTCGTCCGCGCGGCCACCGTGCACTTCTTCCGTGGCGCCACCGAACGCGTCGAGGCCGAACTCGACGGCCACACCGGCGCCGCCGACCGCATCCGCGCCTACCTCGAAGCCGTCGGCCGGCAACTCGAACCCGCCTCCGCGCAGTTCATGGAGGACATGGCCGCCGCCCCCACCGCCCGCGAGGTCTACGAACGCAACACCCGCCTCGCCGCCGAACGCGTCCGCGACCTCATCGCCGACGGCGTCGCCGCCGGCGAACTGCGCGACGTGCACGCCGCGTTCGTCGCCGACGTCGTCGCGGCTGTCATGGTCCGCATCCAGCAGCGCCACGTCGCCGAGGCCACCGGCCTGCCGGACGCCCAGGCCTACCGCGAACTCGCCGCCCTCCTGACCCACGGCCTCACCGCCTGAGCCGCCTACCATCGGCCCATGGACGCCGAAGCCCCGATTCGTCTCGAGATCGTCGTCGCCAGCGTGCGCGCCGGACGGATCGCCCCCGTCGTCGCCGACTGGTTCGCCGCCACCGCACGGCAGCGCCCCGAGTTCGACGTCGGCGTGCTCGACCTCGCCGACACCCCGCTGCCGCAGGATCTCTCCGGCGGCCCTGAGGCCGAGGCGTTCACCCGGCGGATCGAGGCGGCCGACGCATTCGCCGTCGTCACCTCCGAGTACAACCACGGGTACCCGGCCGCCCTCAAGACCGCCATCGACACCGTCAAACGCGAATGGCGCACCAAGCCGATCGGATTCGTCTCCTACGGCGGGCTCTCCGGCGGGTTGCGCGCCGTCGAGCAACTCCGGCAGGTCGTCGTCGAGGTGCACATGGTCCCGGTCCGCGAATCGGTCAGCTTCCACCGCGTCAAGCACGCCTTCGCCGCCGACGGCACCACCACCGACGGCGCCGCGATCGACGCCGCGCAGCGCATGTTGAACCAGCTCGCCTGGTGGGCGCGGACCGTGCGCGCCGGACGGGCCGCCCAGCCCTACCCCGGCTGAGGGACCCGGCTCAGCGTGCGGGCGCCGGCTGCGCGGCACGGCCGATGTACGCGGCCTCGGCGTCGATGCTCACCAACGACAGCGACAGCCGTCGGCCACCCACCGCCAGCACCACCCGATCGCCGGCCGCTCCGGGCTGCAGGATCGACACGTCCGGGCGCTCGCGCGGCCACCGATCCGGGTGTGCGTGCACGTGGATCGCGGTCGTCCCGGCCGGGACCGTCGCCGGCCGCACGCCGTCGTACACGATCGTGTCGAAGTCCCGATCGTCGCCGGCCAACCGCAACCGGTCCGGACCCGCCGCGGCCAGCAGGGGACGCCAGGCCAGGGCGCGATCGGTGTGGATCACCACGCGGGCGCCCGTCGCCACCGCCCGGAACACCACCTGCTGCGCCAGATGCAGCTCCCCGGCGACATACACGGTGCGCACCCCCCGGCCGGTCAGGCGGACGGACACGGCCGCACCGGACTCGTCCGCGCCGAGCAGCTGCCCGCATCCCGTCACCGGCAGCGCCAGGGCGTCGACGTCGGCGAGGTGCATGGTGCACAGCGGGATCAGATCCTCGAGCCCCACCGCGGCTGTCGGGATCGACGCCAGCAACCCGTCCAGTTCGCGGCTCCACAGCCGTCGGGTGCCCGGCATCCGGATCCTCGGCTCGGGCGTGCGGCTCGTGCCGCGCACCGACGCTCCCACCCACACGGCTCCCGGCTCGGCGCCGGGGCGCAGCCGAACCGCGATCGTCGCCGACGACAGTGACTCGGACCAGACCCGGGTCATGATCGCCCGGTCGAGGTGCCCCGGCTCCACCACCGCGGCGCGACTGTAGCCGCCGGGAAGCCGTACTGCGCCCCGATCCTCCTCGAGCAACGCCGGATCCGCGCACCCGGCGACGGACTCCACCGCCCAGGCGATCTCTCTCGCGCCGAGGATCCTCGCGGTGTGGTGCTGCTCCGCCAACGCGCGCACGACGCGCCGCGCCGCGGCGGTCACCGCGCGCGCCGCGCCCTCCGAGCCGCCGCCACGGCGGGCCACTGCGGCCGGGCAGGCGACGGAGTCGAACCGCAGCGCGAGCCACACGGTGCACGTCGCGGCGGCGGGCAGCGGCCCGATCAGGCGTTCGTACGCCGCACCGGCGGCGGTCTCGTCGCACACCCGGCTGCCGTGCACGATGACGTCGATTCCGTCGAGGCCGACGTCGTGCGTGGCGAGGCACGCGGCGATCGCGGCCAGCGGAAGCCGGCGCAGCGGTTCGGCCCGATCTCGTGTCAGCCGGGTGAGCTCGCCGGCCGTCGGTACCAGCTCGACCACCGCCACGACGGCGGTGCCGTCCCAGCACACCCCGACCGGTCGATCGTCGCCCGCCGCGACGTCGACGATCACCGGGCCGGACCGCAGCGAACGGCGCCGGAACCGCCACCACAGCCGCCCCCATTCGACGGCGTCGAGTCCGTGGACAGGCACCGCCACCGCCAGCGCGGCCAGTACCGCCACGGTCACCGCAGTGGGAAGCGCGGCGCCCGTCGCCGCCGCCGTCGTCGCGCCGATCACCGCCGCGCACTGCGCCCGCACCACCGTCACCACGCAGCGGCGCCGCGGCCGCCGGAAGATCCCATCCTGCACGACGATTCCCCCGTTCCCACCGAGCGACGGCCCGGCCCCCCCGACGTTCCCGGACGGAACTGTACTGTGTTGCGGCGGAGGGGGCGTCGTACGGGGGAGGATCGATGGGAGCGCAGCCGACCACGCGCTGGCAGGTCAACGGCCACCGATTTCTGGTGCGCCGCATGGAACATGCACTGGTGCGGCGAGACGTGCGGATGATCCACGACCCGATGCGGTCGCAGTCGCGTGCCCTGGCGGTGGGCGCCGTCCTCGCCTGTGTCGGCCTCGCCGGCTGTGCCGCGCTCGCTCTGCTCCGCCCGCAGGACAGGATCGGTGACGCGGCGATCGTGGTGGGACGCGATTCCGGCGCGATGCTGGTCGCGATCGACGGCGCCTTCCATCCGGTACTCAACCTGGCCTCCGCCCGTTTGGTGCTCGGGCGGCCCGAGGCCCCCGCCGTTGTCGCCGACGGCGAATTCGAAACCCGGCCCCGGGGGCCCCTCGTCGGTATCCCCGGTGCGCCGTCCGCGCTGGCACACGTCGCGGCACCGCTGCCGTGGACGGTGTGCGACACCGTGACGACCGACGGAAGTCGTTCCGTCACAACGACCGTCACCGGGGGAGAGCCGGCCTACGGCGAGCGCGTGCGGCCTCTCGCCGACGACGAGGCCCTGCTCGTCGCGGCCGACGGCAGGCACCATCTGGTCTACCGAGGCTCCCGCGCCGAGGTGGATCTGGCGGACCAGGCGCTCACCCGCGTCCTCGGCATCGATGCCGGCATGGCACGTCCCGTCGGGCCGGGCCTGCTCGCCGCGATCCCGGAGGTGCCGCGGCTCGAGGCCCCGCGGATCCCCGGTGCTGGCGGCGAACCCGGCTATCCGATCGGATCGCTGACCGTCGGTTCGGTGGTCCGCGTCGCGGTGCCCGACGGGAAGAGGTTCTACGTCGTGCTGCGCGACGGTGTGCAGGAGGTGTCCGAGGCGACAGCGCAGATCGTCCACTTCACCGACTCGCAGGGCGCCGCGGAGATCCCGGCCGTCGCGCCGGACGTGCTGCGCGATGCTCCGACCGTGCGGGGTCTCGCGGTGGACACCTTTCCCGCCACCGTGCCCACCGTCGTCGATGCCCGCGACCGTCCCGTCGCCTGCCTGACGTGGATCCCGGGGGTCGGCGCGGCCGAACGGTCGCGGTCCGTCGTCGAGGTCTCGGCGGGGTCCGCGCTGCCGCTGCCCGACGGCGCGGTGCCCGTGTCCCTGGCCCAGGCGGACGGCGCCGGGCCCGAGGCCGACAGCGCCTACCTCGCGCCCGGCCGGGGGGCGTTCGTGCAGACCACCTCCGTCGCGCCGGACAGCGCGCGGCGCGGCGCCCTCTTCTACGTGGCCGACACCGGCGTGCGCTACGGGATCGTCGACGCGGAAGCCGCGACCGCCCTGGGATTCTCCGAGCCGGTGCCCGCGCCGTGGCAGATCGTCGAACTGTTCGCGCCGGGACCTGCACTCGGGCGGGCGGAGGCACTCGTCGCCCACGACGGTGTCGCGCCGGATCACGACCCGGCGCCGGTCGGCGCCGGCCGCTGACGACGGCGCCGCAGCGGCGCGGTCGCCGACGCCGCCACCCCCAGGACCGCGAGCACCACCGCCGCCACGACGACCGCGACGTCCCTGGGCCGGTGATCCGGCGGCGTCCGCGGTATCGGCGCCGCGACGGCCACCGAGGCCGGCGCCTGCGGACGCCGCTCCCTCGGCGGGGCGGTCACCGCCGCGACGGGGTCGATCACGCCGTGGCCCACCCGCGGATTCCAGCCCTCCGCCGGTGCGTGCGCCGTGGCCTCGATCCGCATCGCCACGGTGCGGGCATCGAGGTGCGGAAACCGCGCCCGTACCAGCGCGACGGTCGCGGCCACCAGCGGCGCGGCGAAGCTCGTGCCGGACACCGGCACCGGGCCCTCGGCTCCCCGGTAGGCGTCGACGAGGCCATCGGCGGTGGGATGCAGGGAAACCACCCCGCTGCCGGGCGCGGCGACGTCCACCCACGGCCCCGGCAGGCTGTAGCTCGACGGTGACCCGTCCGGCTCGACCGAGCCGACCGTGAGTACGTAGTCGTCGTACCAGGCCGGCGAGGCCACGGTCGTGACCGCGCGCCACGGATCGTCTCCCGGCCGGAGAGGATCGAGCCCCTGCGGGTTCGACCCCTGGCAGCGGTCCTCCACGTTGCCGGCTGCGGCCACGACGACGGCGTCCTTCACCTCGGTCGCGTACCGCACCGCCGCCCCGAGTTCGGGGTCGTCGATGCCCTCCGCGGCCGGCGCGCAGGCGACCTCGGAGATGTTGATGACGGTGGCGCCGAGGTCCGCGGCGCGGCGCACCGCCATCGCCATCGTGCGCACGTTGCCGTAGCCGGGCGACGTGCGCGCATCGTGGTCGGCGGGATCCGACCGTCGCGCCGAGAAGTGGCGGCTGGACTGGCGCACGGTGAGGATCCGCGCATCCGGGGCGCCACCGGCGAACCCCGACCCGGGGACCGGCTGCGCCGCGACGAGCCCCGCCACCAGGGTCCCGTGGGCGTCGCAGTCCTGCGTCCCATCGCCCGAGGAGACATAGTCGCCCCCCGGTACCAACCCGGGCAGCCGCGCATTGCGGCCCACCCCGGTGTCGATCACCGCCACGAGCTGCCCCGCCCCGCGACTCAGCGGCCACACGGCCGGAAAGTTCAGCACGCGCTGTGGTTCCGGGATCGAGGCGCTGTCGCCGGCGACGTCGACCGTGGTACACGGCGAACGCTGCCCGGTGTCGTCGACGGGCCCGGGTTCCCCGGGCGGGGGCAGGCGCCCGGCATCGACGGGCGGAGGTTCCGCCGCGGCGGACGGGGCCGTTCCGAAGGACGAGGCCGTCAGCACCAGGGCGACGACAACGAGGCGTGCGCCGCGGGCCACGTCAGAACCCGCGGACGGCGGCGTAGAGCCCGGTGACCCAGCAGGCCAACGGCACGATCGTCGCGATCACCGCGTACTCGACCACTTCGGCGGCGCGGCGCTGCACCGGCGTGAACGATCGTCGCGGCGCGACCACGCCAAACACCAGCGCTGCGGTCGCGACGGCAAGGGCGAGGGCGAACACGACGACGGGCGGCGCGGATCCGCCGACCGCGGCCGCGCCGAGGAGGCCCACCGGCACGGTTGCGCCGCCTGCCACCAGCAACGTCGCCTGGCGCGCATCGGTGTAGGTGCGGCCGCGCAGCATGATCACCGCCGCCGCGGCGACGGCGAGGGCGGTGCCGGGCAAGCGGAGACCGTCGCCGGACAGCGGCGCCGCGGCACACCACGCGCCCGCGACGACGAGAACGGCTCCCGCACCGATCAGCCCGGTGAGGTGGTCGCGTGCCCGCGCGGCGGCCGCCGCCAGCTCGCTGGGATCGGGCAGTGACCGGTCCCCGCCGTCCGGGGAGTCCGGTCCGTCCCTGCCGTCTTCGGTCTGCGGCGCGGGGGTCCCGGTCCCGGTCCCGGGACCGGGCACCGGCGGCAACGGCAGGTCGGCGAATTTCATGGCGAGGCGGGGTGCGAATGTCACCGTCAGCAGGGCCGTGACGACGACACCGGCGCCGACCGCGGAGGCGGAGATCCCGGTCGAGGCGGCGACGAGAAATGCGGCCGCGGCGGTCGCGGCGACGGCGGCGACCGCGGCGAAGGGCGCCCTTCCGACGGCGGTCAGCAGCAGGACCAGGGTCGCCACCGCCCCCGACAGGACCGCCCCGAGCATGGGGTGCGCCGGTCCGAAAGGGCCGGGCACCACGAGAATTCCGGTGACGAAGGCGGCCGGGACCGCGCAGGCGCACAGGAGCGCCGCGGTGCGGTGGTCGTCGCGGGCCCGCCCGAGCAGGATCCCGGCGAGCAGGAGCAGGGCGGCGAGCGCGGCGCAGCCGGCACCGGCGGCCGTCCGGCCGTCCGGGGAGGCAAGTCGCAGCAGGGCCCCCACCCCGACGACCGTCGCGGACAGGGCGACGACCGCCGCGACCGCGGCCGCCGCACGCGGCGACCAGCGGCCCGCGCCGGCCTCGTCCGCCGTCGCGACGCTGTGGGTCACGTCGTCGAACAGCGGGGGTGGCGCAGGTGCCGACGCGTGCTCGAGCACCAGCAGGTCCCCGTCCCGGACGCCGTGCTCGTGCAGGCTCAGCGCGGCGGCGAGACGCGACGATCCGAGACGGGCCAGCGCCCACGCCTCGGGCTCGACCCGCTCGGAGGAGGCGTCGAAGTCGTTGTGGGACCGGTGGGCGGTGACGAGATCGACGACCCCCGGCACGAGCAGCGCGACAGGGACGTCCGCGGGTAACGCGAGGTCGACCTGTGTGTGCTGGGCCAGCACGGTCACGCGGCAGAGTTCGGGCGCGCCGATCCGCCCCGGTTCGGTGTGCGCAGCCGTCATCGTCCATCCCCCCGTCGTCCCCCGACCGTGCTGCGGTCCGGGCCGGGCTCGCCCGCCCGGTGTCGCCCGGACCTCGCGGAGACGATACGACATCGCTTCGCGCAGGCCGTCTTCGCGCCCGCCTGCGTGCCGATGTCGCAGGGGTGCGTTACCCTTCGTCGACCGTGGGGGGACGGCCGTCGTGAGGACGGCCGGCACGGTGCGGGTCGGGGGTGGGGTGTGAGCACGGTGCGGTTCGTGCGCAGGCCGCGGCGCGAGGTGCCACGCGTCCCGGCGGGTGAGGTGAGAATGCAGGCCCCGCCGGAGATTCCGCGTTCGACGCCGGGAAATCTCCTGGCGAAGCTGCTGCCCGTCGTGATGGTCGCCGCGATGATCGGCATGGTGGCGCTGATGTTCGGTTCGGGGATGGCGCGAAGTCCGATGTCGCTCGTCTTCCCGCTCATGATGATCGTCTCGATGGTGGGCATGCTCGCCGGCGGCGGCCGCGGAGGCGGGGCGAAAGCGGCCGAGGCCGACGAGGACCGCAAGGACTACCTGCGGTATCTCGATCAGCTCCGGCGGGAGGTCCACGACACCGCAGACCGGCAGCGGAGGGCCCTGGAGTGGACGCACCCCGACCCGGCCGTGCTGTGGACGCTCGCGGGAACGGTGCGCATGTGGGAACGCGACGGAGCCGACGCCGACTTCTGCCACGTGCGGGTCGGGCTCAGCGGCCAGCGCCTCGCAACCCGGCTGATCGCCCCCGACACGGGTCCCGTCGAGGACCTCGAACCGGTGGCGGCCGTGTCGCTGCGCCGGTTCGTGCGCGCGCACTCGGTCGTACCGGCCCTGCCGACCGCGGTGTCGTTGCGGGGGTTCGCGGCGGTGTCGCTCGGCGGCGATCGCCCCGCGGCCCGTGATCTGGTGCGGGCGATGCTGCTGCAACTGTGCACCTTCCACAGCACGGACGTGCTGCGGATCGCCGTGGTGTGCGGTCCGGACACCGCCCCGGAGTGGGAGTGGGTCAAGTGGCTGCCGCACGCCCAGAACCCCGAGATCGCCGACGGTGCGGGCAGCGCCCGCACCGTGTTCGGCTCGGTCCGGGATCTCGAGACCGCGTTCGCCGACCGCCTGACGGGCCGCGGTCGGTTCGTCCGCAACACCCCACCGGTCGACGGTGTGCCCCAACTGGTGATCGTGATCGACGGTGGCGTACCCGGCTCCGGGTCGGGGATCCTCGACGACGGGCTCGACTCCGTCACGGTCCTGGACCTGTCCGCGTCGATGCCCCGGCTGTCGGCCACCCGCGGGCTCGAACTCGTCGTCGGTGAGGGCCGATTGGGTGCGCGCGCCGGCGAACGCGTGGAGACCTTCGCGGTCCCGGACGGAGCGAGCGTCGCGCAGGCGCAGACGGCGGCGCGGCGCCTGGCACCGTACCGCGCCGCCCAGCGGGTCGCCGAGTCCGGCAACGGGGAGAATCGTTCGGCGCCATGGGAAGACCTGCTCGGTCTCGGTGACGTCGCACAGTTCGATCCGGAGCGGGCGTGGTCGCCGCGACGGGGCCGCGACCGGCTGCGCGTGCCGATCGGAATCGGAACCGACGGTGCACCGGTCGAACTGGATCTGAAGGAGGCTGCCGAGGGCGGGATGGGGCCGCACGGACTCTGTATCGGCGCCACCGGGTCCGGGAAGTCCGAACTGCTGCGGACCCTGGTGCTCGGTCTGATCGCGACGCATCCCCCCGATGCGCTGAATCTCGTCCTCGTCGACTTCAAGGGCGGCGCAACCTTCCTCGGGCTCGAGTCGGCCGCGCACGTCGCGGCGGTGATCACCAACCTCGCCGACGAACTGGCCATGGTCGACCGGATGAAGGACGCCCTCGAGGGCGAGATGAACCGAAGGCAGGAACTGCTGCGCGCGGCAGGGAACTTCGCGAATGTGGGCGACTACGAGCGCGCCCGGGCCGGCGGTGCCGCGCTGGCTCCGTTGCCGGCGTTGTTCGTCGTCGTGGACGAGTTCTCCGAGCTGCTCACGCAACAACCGGAATTCGCGGAACTCTTCGCCGCGATCGGACGGCTGGGACGATCCCTGCACATGCATCTGCTGCTGGCCAGTCAGCGGATCGACGAGGGCCGGCTGCGCGGACTCGACAGTCACCTCTCCTACCGAATCGGCTTGAAGACCTTCTCGGCCAACGAGTCCCGAAGCGTTCTCGGAGTCCCCGACGCCTACCATCTGCCGCCGTCGCCGGGGACCGGATACCTCAAGTGCGACTCGGCGGAGATCGTGCGGTTCGCGGCCGCCTACGTGTCGGGTCCCTACGAGCCCCGCCGCTCGGGCCGGTCGGTGATCAGGCCGGGCACGGCGACCTCCCGGCCGCGGCTGTTCACCACGGCCGAAGTACCCCTCGCGCACCTCGAACCGGGTCCCGGGCCGGCCGAGCCCGGCGTGGATCCGGTCCCGGCGGAGGAGAGCCGCTCCGTGCTCGATGTCCTGATCGGCCGGGTGCGGGGTCACGGCACCCCCGCGCACGAGGTCTGGCTGCCGCCCCTCGACGCGGCGCCGAGCCTGGACCGACTGGTCCCGCGGTCTCTGCTCACCGGCGACGTGCTGCCGCGGAGCACCCTGCGCACGCCGATCGGCATCGTGGACCGCCCGTTCGAGCAACGGCGGGATCCGCTGCTGGTGGATCTCGCCGGCTCGGCGGGCAACGTGGTCGTCGTCGGAGGGCCGCGCTCCGGCAAGTCGACGGTGCTCCGCAGCCTCGTCCTGTCGATGGCGATGACGCACACTCCCGAGCAGGTCCAGTTCTACTGCCTGGACTTCGGGGGCGGATCCCTCGCCGGGCTCGCGGGCCTTCCGCACGTCGGGTCGGTCGCCAACCGGCTCGACGCCGACCGGGTGCGCCGGACGATCGCCGAACTGACTGCCCTGCTGCGGCGCCGGGAGGGTCGTTTCGGCGCGCTGGGCCTGGAGTCGATGGCCGAACTGCGCCGCCGCCGGGAGGGCGGCGGTCCGGCCGCGGACGTCGATGCCTTCGGCGACGTGTTCCTCGTGATCGACGGCTGGCCCAGCATCCGGCAGGATTTCGAGGCGCTGGAGCCGCAGGTCGGCGTGCTGGCGGCGCAGGGGTTGTCCTTCGGCATCCACGTGGTGCTCACCGCACCGCGGTGGGGCGACGTGCGGCCGGCGATGCGGGACCATCTCGGGACCCGCCTCGAGCTGCGCCTCGGCGACCCCGCCGATTCCGAGTACGGCCGCAAGAAGGCGGCGGCGGTGCCGGAGGGCCGCCCGGGCCGGGGCATCGACCGCCACGGACTGCACGTGCTGTCCGCGCTGCCGCGTGTGGACGGCAGCTCCGAGGTCGTCGACCTCGCGGCGGGACTGGCCGACGCGGTGGCCGCCGTCGCCGCGGCCGCACCGGGCCGCCCCGCCCCGCCCGTGCGCATGCTTCCCGATCGCGTCGATCGGGCCGGGGTGCTCGCGGCGCTCGCGGACCGATCGGCTGCCGGTGGCGCGCCCGGGGAGCGGCGGTTGTTCGTGCCCGTCGGCATCGACGAAGCCGAACTGGCCCCGGTGGGGATCGACTTCTCCGAGCAGCCTCACCTGCTCGTTTTCGGTGACTCGGGTTGCGGCAAGACGACCGTGCTGCGCGGCATCTGCCGCAGCCTCGTGGAGTCCCACACCGGCGCACAGGCCCGCATCATCGTCGGGGACTATCGGCGCACCCTGCTCGGCGTCGTCGAGGGTGAGCATCTCGGCGGATACGCGCCGTCCGCGGTGACGTTGTCGGCGATGGCCCGCGACCTCGCGGCGGTGTTCGAGCGGCGGATGCCCGGTCCCGACGTCACCCAGCAGCAACTGCGTGAGCGCTCCTGGTGGTCGGGACCCGAGGTGTTCGTCGTCGTCGACGACTACGACCTCGTCTCCGCGGCGAGCCAGTCGCCGCTGACGCCACTGCTGGAGTATCTGCCCCAGGCCAAGGACGTCGGGCTGCACCTCGTCCTGGCGCGCCGCTCCGGGGGAGCCGGGCGGGCTCTCTTCGAGCCGGTCATCGCGCGGCTGCGGGAATTGTCGGCGGCCGGCCTCGTGATGAGCGGCAATCGAGAGGAGGGAGCGCTCGTGGGCACCGCGCGTCCGCGCCCGATGCCGCCCGGACGGGGCATCCTCGTGCAACGCGACGGGGAGACGCTCGTGCAGACGGCGTGGCTGCCGCCGCAATGAGCGACGTCCACGCGCTGCACCTGCAGGTCGTCCCGGGTCGGGTGTACGCGCGGCGGTCCGATCGGACCGTGACGATTCCCGCATCGGCTCCCGGCCGTGTCCCCACGGACGACGATGCGCCGCTGGCGACCCTGCTCGGGTACGTCGCGGCGACGGCAGGCGCGCCGGCCGGCCTCGACACGGTGGTGGTGGTCCATCCCACCGAGTGGGGCGAACGTCGGCGGGAGGAGTTGCACACGGCCGCCCGGCAGGTCGCGCGAAATGCCGTCCTCCTGACCGCCGCGGTGGCCGCGCGCCGCGCCGCGCCTGTGGGCGACGGCGAGCGATGCGCGGTCGCGGAGGTCGATGGTGCCGGCGTGACAATGGCGGTGCTGAGCGCCCCCGACGGCGGCGACGTCGACCGCATCGCGCGGGACCCCGACCTCGACGAGGGACTGCTCGACTCGCCGGCGGGAGCCGAGCGGCTGGACCGGCTGATGCGAAACGTGTGCGGTTCCGTCGATCCGGATGTCGTCCTCGTGACGGGGATTCCGGGCGAGCCGCCCGGAACTCCGCTGTGCGAGCGGATCGCCGAGCGGCTCGGCCGCGGCATCCGGGTGATACCGGTCGCCGCGTCCGAGGTGCTGGCCGCGGTGCCGGAACCCCCGGCCGTCCCGTCGGGGGACACGGAGCCGCTCCCACAGTGGCTGCACACCGTGCCGGCCTCCCGGTCGACCCGGCCCGTCCGCCGGATCCGTTGGGCCGTCGTGGCCGTCGTGGCCGCGACGGCCGGCTGGGTGTGGACTGCAGGACAGGGCGCGGACCTGCCCGCGGTGGGCGCGGAGGTTCCCGTCGCCGGCGACTCGGCCGATGAGTCCTCGGCGACGAGACAGCCCATGCCGCGCCCACCTTCGGTTCGTCACGAACTCGGGCCCGTCCGGCTGGAACTGCCGGGGGACTGGAGGGTCCGCGACCCTGTGCCTGCCGGGGCCGAGCGCGTCGAACTCGTCCCCGCCGGCGGGAGGGATCGGCGAATAGTGCTGGTGCACAGTCTTCTTCGTGAAGATATGGACTTGGCCGGCGTGGGGGAGGTGCTGGCCCGGCGCGCGGACGAACGTTCCCCGGTGATCCGTGACCTCGACCCCGACACCACCTTCGCGGACCGCCCGGTGATCGCCTACGTGGAGGCGCCGGACGAATTCTCGCTCGTGCGTTGGTTCGTCGTGGTCGAGTCCGGCATGCAGGTGGCGGTCGGATGCCAATTCCTCGTCGACGAATGGGCGGGAATCAAGAACGAATGCGAGCAGGCCGTCCACACCGTGACGGTGGAGTAGCGGATCGCCCCGTTCGCCGAGCAGGGGAACCCGGCGGACAGGCGCTGCGTCCAATCGGATGTAGGCGCGAACCGGCTTCGGCCACGGTGGGCCGGAGGGATACGGGACGCGGGACGACGGAGGAGACAGGCGTGACGCAACCAGGGCAGGGCAGTTCGAATCGGGTGGCGACCGACGTCGCGACCATGGAGACGGCGGCGCGGCAGATCGAGGACTCCCACGGAGAACTCGAACAACTGCTCGGTGCGCTGCGCACCACCGTGTCGTCGTCGCCGGACGTATGGCAGGGCCGGTCGGGGATGGCGTTCACCGACGTGATGTTGCGATGGGACCGCAGCGCCCTCCAGCTCAACGAGGCACTGGCCGCGATCGTCGCCGGCATCCGTACCAACGGTCGGGCGTACGAGGACACCGTCCAGGCCCAGGCGCAGTCGCTGAACGTCCTCGGCGACAGCCTCCACGGCACCTACTGACGCCGCTGCGGGCGGGCCGGTGCGGAACCGCGCATCGGCCCGTGCGCACAACACGACTCACGACTCGAGGAGAACGAACGAATGAGTGGACCCGATGTGATCCGGCAGGACTTCGGTGGCATCGACGACCTGCACACCCGCGTCGTCGGACTGCAGCGCGGCATGAACGACACGCTCGACCGGATCAGGTCACAGGTCGAGCCGCTGGTGCAGACCTGGGACGGGCAGGCCCGGTCCGAGTACCACGTCACCCAGCAGAAGTGGGATCGGGCATCCGCCGAGCTGAATCTGCTGCTCGACCAGATCGCCGTCGCCGTGGCGCGGGGCAACGACGAGATGCGCAGCGTCGAATCCGAGCTGGCACGGAGGTGGCAGGCCTGAAGCGACACGAGTAGCGAGCGACGTCCCGGTGGTGGAGAGGCCGCCGGGACGTCGTGCTGTTTTGACCGTGCACATACCTCCCCGGTATCGTGTGCCGTTGGCGTGTCGTCCGTCGTCGTTGCCTCGTGCGCGGCGAACGTCGCTTCTCGGGTCCCAACTGGCCGTCGGAAGCGATCATCGGCGGCGCGCGGGCCAGCAGCGAAACGATAGACGAGGAAGATCTGTGTCTACGTACACACCGAAGGCCGGCGACGTGACCCGCCAGTGGCACGTCATCGACGCCACCGACGTGGTGCTCGGCCGCCTCGCGGTGCAGGCGGCGAACCTGCTCCGCGGCAAGCACAAGCCCACTTTTGCCCCCCACGTGGACGGTGGCGACTTCGTCGTCATCATCAACGCGGACAAGGTTGCCATCTCCGGCAACAAGAAGCAGGACAAGCTCCTGTACAACCACTCCGGCTACCCGGGCGGCCTCCGGTCCCGCACCGTCGGTGAGGTTCTGGAGAAGAACCCGGACCGTCTGGTGGAGAAGGCCGTCACCGGCATGCTCCCGAAGAACAAGCTCGGTCGCGCGATCGCGAAGAAGCTGAAGGTCTACGCGGGCCCGAACCACCCGCACACCGCGCAGCAGCCGGTGCCGTTCGAAATCAAGCAGGTGGCGCAGTGACCGAGAACGTGAACGAGAACTACAGCGACGAGTACACCGACGCCGAGAACGTCGAGGTCGCCGCGGACGAGTACGTGGCCGAGGAGGCCGCTCCGGCTCCCGCGCCGATCGTGTTCGACCGCCCGGTGCAGACCGTCGGCCGCCGCAAGGAGGCCGTCGTCCGCGTCCGCCTCGTGCCCGGCACCGGCAACTTCGTGCTCAACGGCCGCACCATCGAGGACTACTTCCCGAACAAGGTGCACCAGCAGCTCGTCAAGTCGCCGCTGGTCACGGTCGAGCGCACCGAGCAGTTCGACGTGCATGCCCGCCTGCACGGCGGCGGCCCGTCGGGTCAGGCCGGCGCCCTGCGCCTGGCCATCGCCCGCGCGCTGATCGAGGTCACCGCCGAGGATCGCCCCGCGCTCAAGCGCGCCGGCTTCCTCACGCGTGACCCGCGTGCCACCGAGCGCAAGAAGTACGGCCTGAAGAAGGCCCGTAAGGCACCGCAGTACTCCAAGCGCTGATGTGCCGCCGACGCTGACCTCGTCAGCCTCGGCTCCTGTTCGACCACGAGAGCAGGCGCCGGTAGAGAATTCCCTACCGGACGCCTGCTCTCGTGCATTGACGTACTTTTTGCGACAGCAGGCGGCGCCCGCGGACGGCGGAGACCGCATTTCTCGACGTGGAGGACTTTGCTCGATGGGTCGGATGTTCGGCACCGATGGCGTGCGAGGCTTGGCGAACGCCGAGCTCACGGTCGAACTGGCGGTACGGCTCGCCGGGGCGGCCGCGACCGTGCTGGCAGGCGGTGCCGAGGGCCGGCGCCCCGTCGCGGTGGTGGGCCGCGACCCCCGTGCCAGCGGGGAGATGCTCGAGGCCGCCGTGACCGCGGGCCTGACCGCGGCCGGCGTCGACGTGTTGTCCGTCGGGGTGCTGCCCACCCCGGCTGTCGCGTTCCTGACCGGGGCCTACGACGCCGACCTCGGCGTGATGATCTCCGCGTCGCACAACCCCATGCCGGACAACGGCATCAAGATCTTCGCGGCCGGCGGTCACAAGCTCGACGACGCCGTCGAGGACCGTATCGAGGCCATGCTGCACGGTGCGGGCGGGGTCGCCCGCCCCACCGGCGCGGGCATCGGCCGGGTGCGGACCGCCGACGACGCCGCCGACCGCTACCTCGCCCACCTCGCGACGGCGGTGCGCATGCCGCTGACGGGCCTGACGGTCGTGGTGGACTGCGCCAACGGCGCCGCGTCGCGCGTCGGGCCGGCCGCGTACGCCGCGGCCGGGGCCACGGTCGTCGCGCTGCACGCCGACCCGGACGGGCTCAACATCAATGACGGCTGCGGTTCGACGCATCTCGACGGCCTCCGGGCCGCGGTCGTCGAGCACGGCGCCGACCTCGGTCTCGCGCACGACGGCGACGCCGACCGGTGCCTCGCGGTCGATGCGACGGGCACCGTGGTGGACGGCGACGCGATCATGGCGATCCTCGCCCTCGGGATGCGCGAGGCCGGCGAGCTGCACGCCGACACGCTCGTCGCCACTGTGATGAGCAACCTCGGCCTGCACCTGGCGATGCGCGAGGCCGGGATCACGGTCGTGACCGCCGGCGTCGGCGACCGATACGTGCTCGAGGAGCTGCGCCGCGGCTCGTTCAGCCTCGGCGGCGAACAGTCCGGCCACATCGTGCTGCCGGCCCTGGGAACCACCGGCGACGGGGTGCTCACCGGCCTGCGCCTCATGGAACGGATGGTCGCGACCGCTTCGCCCCTCGCGGAGCTCGCCGCGGTCATGCGCACCCTGCCGCAGGTGCTGGTGAACGTGCCCGTGTCGGACAAGGCCGCGGTGGCCAAGGCTTCCGTCGTCGCGGACGCCGTTGCCGCCGTGGAGCGGGAACTGGGGGAGACCGGGCGGGTGCTGCTGCGTCCGTCGGGCACCGAACAACTGGTCCGGGTGATGGTCGAGGCCGCCGACGACGCGGTGGCCCGTGCTCTCGCCGATCGTCTCGCGGGAGCGGTCGCCTCCGTCTGACGGCACCGATCCGACGGCCTCCATCTGTCGGCCTCCATCTGTCGGCCTCCATCTGTCGGCCTCCATCTGTCGGCCTCCATCTGTCGGCTCTGCCCCGCCGGGGAACCGATCCGCCTCCCGCTGCGTCGAACCACCCGGGGGGACGAGGGAGGGGGCGGCGCGGTGCGTGACGGGGTGGGGCTCGACGGTGCGGCGGTCCGGGTGATCGCCGAGGGCCTGGCGGACTCGGCCGCCGAGATCGACTGGCATGCGCGTGCGTGCCGCGCCGTCGGCTTCGGTCCGGACGCGGCCGGCGACCGCTACCGGTCCGAGGCCGAGGTCGTGCGAGCGCGCTACGACGGGCTGCATCGGGCGGTCGCGGAGTGGTCGGCGGCGACGGCCGCCCGCGCGGAGGCGCTGCGGCGCGCGGCCGGGGGGTACGCGTGGCTGGAGCGGGAGTCCGAGTCGGTCCTGCGGGCCGTCGACCTGCCGCCGACGGGGCACCGGTGACCGGAGGAGGCCGGTGACCGGGGGCGGGCAGCGGCTCGACCTGGTGCTCGACGGGGGCCGCGTCGGGTTGCGCTTCTTCGCCGAGCATCTTCCCCGCGCCGAGCGCTGCGCCCCCGGCCTGCCGTCCTGTGCGCAGTTGCGGGAACGCTACGACGAGCAGCGCGGCACGGATCCGGCCGTCCTGCTCGCGGACGCCGACGTGTTCGCCCGGCTCGAGGGTGCCCTGGGTGCCGAGGTCGCGCGGCAGCGCTCCTACGTCGACGCCTTGGCGGCGGCCTGGACCGGAGGCGGGGCGGTGGGTGCGGCCGACGCGCTCGACCGTCATGTGGCGGTCGGCGAGGACCTGCAGGCACGGCTCGGCGCCGCACGTCGCGCGCTGACCGACGCGGCGGCCGCGGTGCTCGCGATCGTCGAGGAGAAGTCCCGGGCGGCCGCCGAGTTCGCCGACACGACCGTCGGCGGGCGCACCGTCGAGGAAATCGACGCGATTCTGGCCGGCGCCGCGGGCGGCGACGGCCCGACGACAGCCCAGCTCGCCGCCTGGGATTCGGCGCTGGGCCCGGCCCCCGAACGCGCGGCTGTCACGCAATGGTGCGGGCGGTGGCGCGACGAGGTGTTCCGGCCCGGGGTGGAGACGGCCGTCGAGTCGTTCCTCGACCTGTGCGACGACACCGACCGAGCGGTGCGGGCGGTACTCGCCGAACTCGCCGCGACGCTGGCGCCGCCGGATCCCGGCCCGCGGAGCGTGGCTCCGATGACCGATCCGTGGTCGCCGTGTGGGGCGGCGACGGACCTGGTGGCCGCGGGGCTGCGGCTGGCGACGGCCGTGGGCGAACTCACAGGCGCGGTCCTCGGTCTGGCCACGACCGTGGTGGAAGAGGTTTCCGAGGCCGTCGAGCCGGCCGGCCCGCCGCAACCGCAGCCGGAGCGTCCGCTGTCGCCGCCGCCGGATCCGGCACACCCGCCGTCGCGCACACCCGCCCCCGAGACCCCGGCCCCCGCCGCCGGAGGGACGGGAACGGACCCCGACACACCCGGCGCCGGTCCGGGCGACGACACGCCGCCCACACCGCCCGACGAGCCGCGGCGACCGGACGAACCAGGTGACGGCGGAGCGCTCGGTCCCGCGCCGGCCGGGATGCCGGGCACGCGGGCGGACACCCCCGCGCGGCGGCCCGCGTCGGCGGAACCTGCTGGTGAGAGCGTCGAAGCGGGCCCCGAGGAGGAGCCTGCCGACGGCGTGGTCCTGGCGGAGGCGGGGCCGCTGTGACCGGACGGTTCGAACACATCGTCGCCGAGCACCGGGACGCGGTCGAGCGCCGGCTCGAGAACCTGCGGCGCCTCCGGGAACCCCGTGAACTCGCCGCCGGCGCGACGCGCGGGCCGGCGCCGGCCGTCGAAGAGGAGTTCTACCGCCCGAGCAGCTGGTTGATCTGAGTGCCGAGTTCGCGGTCGATCGCGTCGGGCTCGGTGAGCACCTCCGAGCCGGGAAGCTCGGCCTCGGGGTCGGCGAACGGCGCGTAGGTCTTGTCGCCGGCGAGCCGGTACAGCAGATATCCGGTGAGCAGCGCGCGGGTGACCTTCTGGGTGTTGCGCTGGGCGCCGCCGACGCCGAGGAAGGCGAGCAGGCGGCGGCCCTCGATCATGCCGTCGTCGGTGGCCTTGTGGACGGACCGCATCAGCATCTCGCCGCCCCAGGCCTGGGCGACGGCGACGGCATCACTGCCCATCGAGCCGAGGTCCTTCTCGGCGGCGAGCACGAGCCCGGGCGCGTGCACACGCGCGGCCAGGACCGAGGCCGGCGGCGACGTCGGGGCCGGGTAGAGCGCGGCGACGGCGGCCACGTCGCGCCGGGACGCCGCAAGTACCGCAGCTCCCGCGCCCATGCCGTGGCCGACCAGGCCGAGACGGTCGGGGTGCACGCTGATCCGTCCGGTGCCCAGGCGCACGCCCACGCAGATGTCGAGGGTGGTGCCGAGGTCGGCGGCCAGGCCCAGGTGCGACGGGATCGGCCCGCGTTCGGTGCTCGGGGCGGCCACGACGATGCCCCACGAGGCGAGGTGTTCGAACAGCGCCGAGTACTTGTCGAGACCGGTCATCCAGCCGTGGCCGAACGCGACGGCGGGCAGGCCGAAGCCCTCGGCGGGGGTGTAGACGATGCCCGGCTGACCTGCGAGAGCGAGGTTGCCGCGCAGCACCGTGTGCGGTCCGCGCTTCGAGAGCCGCTGGGCCAGGGATTTCGGTTTCGCCGCCACGGCGTGAACGTTAGCCGATGATCAGCTTCGAGCGTGCCACCCGCCGGGACGTGGACGAGTTGTTACCGGCGGGTCGCGGACCAGTACCCTGCTAACCATGTGCGGAATCGTGGGGTACGTCGGGCATCGCCCGGCTCTCGATGTCGTGGTGGAGGCACTGCGGCGGATGGAGTACCGGGGCTACGACTCGGCCGGTGTGGCGGTCCTGGACGGTGCGGGCGGCCTGGCCGTCGAGCGCAAGGCGGGCCGGCTGGCCAATCTCGAGGCCGAGCTCGACGAGGTGGGGGTGGAGCACTTCGCCGGCACCACCGGCATGGGGCACACCCGGTGGGCCACGCACGGTCGTCCCACCGACCGCAATGCGCATCCGCACCGGGACGGGTCGGGGAAGGTGGCGGTGGTGCACAACGGCATCATCGAGAACTTCGCGCCGCTGCGGGTGGAGCTCGAGAAGGCCGGGGTGGAGTTCGCCAGCGACACCGACACCGAGGTGGCGGTGCATCTGGTGGCCCGGGCGTATGCGGACGGGCCGACCGCGGGGGACTTCGAGGCCAGTGCGCTGTCGGTGCTGCGCCGGCTCGAGGGGGCCTTCACACTGGTGTTCACCCATGCCGACCATCCGGACACGATCGTCGCGGCGCGCCGGTCGACGCCGCTGGTCGTCGGGGTCGGCGACGGCGAGACGTTCGTGGCCTCGGACGTGGCCGCGTTCATCGAGCACACCCGGCACGCGGTGGAGCTGGGCCAGGACCAGGTGGTGGTGATCACCGCCGACGGGTATCAGGTGTCCGATTTCGACGGCGGCACCGACGTGGTGACCCGCCCGTTCGAGATCGACTGGGATCTGGCGGCCGCCGAGAAGGGCGGCCACGACTACTTCATGCTCAAGGAGATCGAGGAGCAGCCCGCCGCGGTGGCCGACACGCTGCTCGGGCACTTCGCCGGGGGCCGCATCGTGCTCGACGAGCAGCGGCTGTCGGATCAGGAGCTGCGCGACGTGGACAAGGTGTTCGTCGTCGCGTGTGGCAGCGCCTACCACTCGGGTCTGGTGGCCAAGTACGCGATCGAGCACTGGACGCGGTTGCCGGTGGAGGTCGAGCTCGCCAGCGAGTTCCGGTACCGGGATCC